>JBBQDY010000341.1:0-3923 GCA_038320155.1 Cytophagales bacterium | reverse complement strand
ACCGTTTAACTACCAATTGGATTTGACCCAACATGTCAGGAGTCAGTGTTTTATCTTTTATGTTATTTCCATCTAATTTCGAATTTAAGGTGGTCATTAAAACAAATTCCAAAGCAAAATCCCAATCACCGCTTAAATTGGTACTTATGCCGGTTCTTATAGGAACATAAGGGATTAGATTGGTTTCATAAGATGAGATAATATCGCCTCTGATCATGACACCATCTTTGAAAACTCCGTTTTTTAAAGTTTCCTGATCTCTTTCGACAAACATAAGCCCAATACCCAAGCCTGCATAGAACTGCAATGATGAGTTAAGCATTCCTGATGAATTGGGGTTAGTGGTAAAAATAGGCATTACATCAGCAAAATAGCCCCTTCCCTTAAAACCAAATGCCTGATCCCTGTCACCCCAACTGATGATCTTTTTTGGGTAGGCAAGATCATAATCTCCACTATTGAAGTTCTGGGCTCCAATAGAACCCCTAATGGCGACATTTTCATTCATTTGTTGGTTAAACGAAAAGGTTATTGACGGCTGGATCTTAAAACCAAATTCCCGGTATTCGCCAGAATTATCTGAATAAATTAACGACGGTCCAATTCCAATTGAAAAGTGATTTCCCTGTGCCGACAAATTTTGGCAGCAACACATTATAATAAAAACAACAATTAAGTTCCTGATCATGTTTTATAGCTTTAATAACGAAATTAAAATCCTAAAATTTGTATTTAAAATGCAAATATTTCGGTTAAAATTAGTCACGTAAATTGAATTTACCATAAAGAAGGCCATCAAATCGCAAATTCCTTTTCGATTTCTATTGGCAGCTAGAAATTTCAGTTAGCTATTTATGCCTCAAATACCCACATTTTTTTATCATAATGACTGCTATCTCATCCCTGTAATAGTAATTAAGAGAAGCAAAAAATATAGACAACCCTTATTCCCTTATTTGGAAAACAAAGTTATTGATTCTTCAAAAATTAGGTTAAGGAATAGGAGTCTTCTAAGAATTAATTTAATCCTTTAAACAATCTTCCCATCCAAAAACCCCTCTAGGCGTAGTCAAAACATCTTGATGACTGGTTGGAATCCCAACAGCTTTACGGGAGTAATTACACCCTCACATTCTTACCAATTTTTAATTTGTTGTTCATTCCAAAATCGATTGATCAGCCACATCTCAGATCGAAATCAAAAAATTAGGCCTAATTATTCGATTGTAATCGAAATATTAGGCGTATATTTTCGATTAACCACTGATATTTTAATAGATTTATAGGATCAATTCCATCGAAATGCTTGCCAGAGACCTCCGTCAATCGATACTAAATGCCTGCTTCAAAGGAAAGGTAATCCTGCTACTTGGTGCAAGACAGGTAGGTAAGTCGACCTTGCTTCGAGAAGTTGTGAAACAGCTAGATGTCTCCTACACTTGGTTCAATGCAGATGAGGCGGATGTTTTGCAGGCATTTGATTCTTCGGTCACAAGCACGCAGTTGCTACAACTTATAGGCCCTGACAAAACTTTGGTATTCATTGACGAAGCCCAGCAAATCCCTGATATAGGAAGGAAGCTTAAATTGATCTACGATACTCGACCGGATATCCAAGTGATAGCAACAGGTTCTTCTGCCTTTGACCTTCAAAACCAAACCGCCGAACCTCTGACGGGAAGAAAAAAGACGTTCCATCTCTTTCCTGTGAGTTACAGTGAAACAGTCATCGCCACATCGAAGATGGAAGCGAGGCGGCTGTTGGACACCAGGCTTACGTATGGCCTGTATCCCGAAGTGGTCAACAATCCCGGACATGAAAAGGAAATCCTCGTGGAAATTGCGCAGAGTTACTTGTACAAAGACGTCTTGCAACTCGATTATATCCGAAAGCCCAATCACATCGAAAAGCTGCTGAGGGCTCTTGCCTTCCAAGTGGGATCGGAAGTCTCTTACAACGAACTTGCCCAGACCATCGGAAATATTGACACTGCAACTGTAGAGAAATACCTTGACCTGCTGGAAAAGGCCTTTGTAATCTTCAAAATCCCCGCTTTCAGCCGAAACCTGAGAAATGAAATCAAAAAAGGTAAAAAATATTGCTTCTACGATAATGGTATCCGAAATGTATTGATGAGCAATTTCGCTCTTCCAGAAATGCGTCAAGACAAAGGGGCCTTGTGGGAAAATTTCCTGATTTCCGAACGCCTTAAAAACAACGCTTATCAGGGAAGATTTGTCAATACCTACTTTTGGCGTACGCACGACCAAGCGGAAATAGATTACCTCGAAGAAACCGACGGTATCTTAAAAGCTTATGAATTCAAATGGAAGGAAAAAAAGGTCAGGTTTCCGGCTTCTTTTCTTGAAGCATACCCCAACAATGAGACTGCAATAATCTCCAGAGACAACTTTGAGAGTTTTGTAGGATTATAAACTTTCCTAGATGATACTCCTCCACCGTGGTCTGAGTCCTCACTGACCACGGTAGCAGAAAAAAAGCGACTCAAGGGGAATAAACATTCTTCCCATCCAAAAACCCCAATACCTTCTTATCCAAAGTCCAGATTTGTAAATCAAATCGAACCGCTGTGGAAATAATTACCGAATCAATCAGTCCGATTCCACGATCAAGTAATCTATAAGATCTGGAATAATGGCCTGCTTCATAAACCAATCCCGGCGCATCAAGAATCTTCATCTGCCTAAAAAATCTATCAATCATTTCAATCTCTCTGTTACCCTTAGCTCCTTGTATGAGTTCTGCAAAAATCAGTTCCAAAGAGAAAATTTCCGCAAAATCAATCAGCTCCAGGCATGTTTCAAAATAAACCGGGTTTGCTTTGAAAAACTCTATCCAGATCGAAGTATCAATTAATACCCGATTCATTTCTGATTCAAATCACGAATCTGCTCCGCTCCATAGGTAAACTCCAATGGCTCTGCTGCGATACTATTTGAATAGTCACGCATCAGTTTTCGGGATCGGTACTCTTTTAAAGCGATTTTGAGCGCTCCGGTAATATTCTTTGCCCCAGAGAGTGCCATCACTTCTTGGATCAATTCATCTTCTATTAAAGCTGTGACCTTCATAACATTCTACTTTTGTAAAAAATACGATATGCCATCGTATAAATTTTCTTCCAATATAAATAATTTGAAAAAGTCTTACCCCAACTCAAAAACCCGATCCACCCCCTCAGGCACATCCTCCGCATAGTGACTCACATAAATTAGGGTAATCGAACTGAGTTCACAGATTTGCTGAATAGTTTCTTTGAAAAGTCTTCTTTGGTATTCATCCATTCCCTGGCTAGCCTCATCCAAAATCAACAATTCAGGCTTTTTGATCAATGCTCTAGCGAGCAAAGTCCAACGTTGCTGCTCCAGTGAAAGCCGATTAATAAGGAAGGATGCGTTGGCCTCTAGCTTAAAAAGTTTCATCCAATTGGTGGCCAATTCCTCCTGCTCAGTGCTTACTTTTCTGAAAAGCCCCATGGTATCAAAGAGTCCGGAAAGAATGACCTTTCTACAAGTCTGATTGGCGGGGAAAAATCGAGATAGTTCAGGAGCCATAAAACCCGTTGGACGTTTCACATCCCAAATACTTTCTCCTGTGCCTCGCTTTCTACCAAATAGCCAAATTTCTTGGGAGTAAGCTTGAGGATTTTCACCGATCAATAGACTAATCAAGGTCGATTTGCCTGTTCCATTTTTTCCCCGTAGCAGCCAGCGGTCTCCTGGTTTGACCTGCCATGAAATTCCATTGAGGATCTTTTTTTCGCCGTAATTGATCGTAACATCGCTTAGCTCAATCAGAGGATTTGTAGGAACTGGGGTTTTGTCTGGAAGTAGTCGGCTTAGCAATTTCCAATCGAAGTGATCTGAAATTTCAGTTTTTGAAGCTGATTTTTGAAAAGCTT
>JBBQDY010000340.1:0-3953 GCA_038320155.1 Cytophagales bacterium | reverse complement strand
TCTTAGAATCAGAAACTCTATTTCTCGTTCCTTTAGTGTTTGGTCAAACTGCTTCCAATTGATTTTTCCCTGATAATGTGAAATATCGATTCCCAATATCCCGTCGATATGACTGCGAAATACATGTTCAAACTTCAAGTCTTCAAACTCAGACATCGGTTGGTCTGCGTAATAGGGGAGTTTGTGGAGGCATTTCCAAGTTGAAAAGACGAGATAAACGGTTCCGCCTAAAAAGAGTAGAATCAGCAAACTGATTCCCAGCCAGACTGAGCTTTTGTTTTTCTTCCGGGGCATTACAGAGTATTAGGCTGCAAAAATGATGAAAAAAACTGCTCATTGGCTGAATGTCCAACCCGTAATTACTGAATTTTTAATTTAAAGGAGGTTTTGAACCTTTCTGTTGAGGTCAGAATTGGTCATTGACATTAAAATCGCTGAATTTTAAGGTTAGCCTAGTTTTCTCACCTCAATTTTAATGTCAGATTTAAGGTCTAACCTTAAAATATGGAAAATTTAAGGTCAGAAGATCTTTTAGACATCAATGTTAATGTCAGATTTGCTACCTTACCTCAAAATTCGGGAAATTTAATGTCAGCCAAACTCTATCGCATAAATCCTGATCGCACTTTGCCTTGGAATAATCTTCCTAAACTTCCAATAAATGAAGCCATCATCAAGGATTTGGACATTTATGAAATGCTCGGAAAAGCTAAAGCTGCGATTGGCAAATTGCAAGGTCGAAGCGTCGCTATTCCCAATCAAGGCATATTTGTAAGTACAATCAGCCTCCAAGAAGCTAAGGCTTCCAGTGAGATTGAGCATATTTTCACGACCGATGACGAATTATACAAAGCCTTCAGTGATGAAAATATTCAGCCTGTTGGACCGGTAAAGGAAGTTCTCCGGTATCGAGAGTCAATCTGGACTGGGCATGAGTATTTGAAGGATCGGGGAGGATTTGACCTAGGTTATTTTGAACTCGTCTATCGGACCACCACACAAATGGATGATGGGATTCGAAAGTCTTTTTCCCAAACCTACATCAAACAGGGAGGCTCGGGGCCGAATGCCGGTCAGGTGATTTACACTCCACCTCGAGGCGAAAAAATTTTGGAGGAGCTCATTTCCAATTTGGTGGATTTTGTGAATCAAAAATCTGAAAGTTCGTTGGATCCGCTATTGAAGATGGCGATTGCGCATTTTCAATTTGAAGCAATCCACCCATTTCGTGATGGAAATGGACGAACAGGGCGGATTTTTAATATCCATTTTCTGACGAATCAAGGTCTGCTGGATTTGCCGATTTTGTTTTTGAGTAAGTACATTCTTGAGCAAAAGGAAAATTACTATAGTTGTCTAGCAGGAGTCACCCAGCGCGCTGCTTGGAAGGATTGGATACTTTTTATGCTCCGTGGCATTGAACAGACTTCGCTAGATACTTTTCACAAGATCAATGATATTTTGGCAGCAAAAGAAGCCATCCTTGAGTTGCTTAAGAAAGAGTCGTCGATCTCCAGACCAGAATCTCTGGTGGAAGCAATCTTTACTCAGCCACTCAGCAAAGTGAAACACCTGGTCGATAAAAGGCTTTATGCAGAGAATACCGCACGAAACTACCTCAATCAGTTGGTAGAATTCGGGATTTGCGAAAAGCGGGAAATGGGAGGTGGTCACTACTACCTCAATCGGGAATTATATCGGATCTTGGGGAATTGAGTCTGTCTATCAAGAAAAAAATGAATTAAAACTTCCCAAATCGGAATGATAAAGAAATGCTCGCCGCGTCGCCGCGAAGGAAAAATATCTAAGAGAAACACTAAAAATCAAAAAAGCCTAAATGCCTGCCCAAGGTTGGCAAGCTTGAATCAAATTCACCATTTGCTTCGTGTTTCTCAGTGAAACCTTTGTGGTCTTAGTGGTAAAAAACATTATTTGCTTCACTCCATTTTCACTTTCCAGATTCCCGATTCCAATTTACCTAATTGAAAAGTGACATACCCATAGCCGTCTTTGACTTCAAGAGACGCCGATGCATCGCCCAACTGGTCTACTAATTCATAACTCCCGTCTTTCAAGCCCCATTCTTGTGTCAATTCTCTTGAAAGATTCAATGAACCGAGCAGGTCGTTTTCCGAATCAAAGTTTGCCGCGATGATTAATTTCTCATTTTCTGACCAACGCGCAAAGGCATAAGCTTTTCCCCCCAATCTTTGCGGGCCGTTCTCAGGATGATAAAGTTGCTGATACTTGCCCATTAAGGCCTCACTGTTTCGGGTAAAATTCAACAGCTTGACATAGGCTGCCCTAAGCTTTTTCTCATTGTCATAAAGTTGGCCCCCGTCAAATTTCCCTTCATTCATCCATCGCTGATGAGCTGGAACCCCGATGTAATCAAAAATCGAAGTACGCGAGGGATCCCCAAATCCGGCATCTTCCCGAGCAGGCTCACCAACTTCCTGACCGGAATAAATCATGGTAGGTGAAGTAGAAATAGTTGCTGAAACAACCATTGCTGGCATCGCTTTCCAGGGATCATTCGCAAACTCAGGACTGGCAACTCGCTGCTCATCGTGATTCTCCAAAAAGTGCAGCATGTGATGCTCGATATCTGCAAGCCGATCTTGAATCTCGGCAATATGCCAAGTCGTGCCACGATCCTGAATCACATTTCGAAGGGTATCGTAGAACTCTACTTTGTCGTAGAGGTAGTCCATTTTTCCCTTGCGAATGTAGTCTCTGTAAAGGCTGGGATTATAAACTTCCGCCAATAGAAAGGCATCTGGATTAGTCTTTTTGATATTGGAATTCAAATAAGACCAAAACTCCACAGGCACCATCTCCGCCATATCAAATCGGAATCCATCCACGTTTTTAGCCAACCAAAACTGCGTGATGTCCTTAAATTTATTCCAGCTATCTGGAACGTCTTTGCCCTGCCAAAATTCATAATGAGCATTCCAATCCAAGGAGTCGGAGCCTACTGGCAATTCCGGAAAATCGGTGCTACCGTCAGGTTTGATCCCATAATTAACTTTCACCGTCTCATACCAATCATAAAAGTCTGGTTGTGCCATTCTGGAGCCGTTTCCAGTCCATTTAGCAGGACTCTCATCAAATTCTCCGTCTGCCAAGGGTTGATTTTCTCCCCCTAAGGGCTTGTAGTCATTCTTAGGCTCAGGTACTCGAAAAGCTTGGCCGGGGATGTAATAGAAATTATTGTTTCGGGCATATTCGACCGATTTATTGTCGTTGGCACCAAAGTCAGAAACGCCTGCTGGATTGTTTTTCCCCTCATAATGACGCGCCACATGATTGGGAACAATGTCAATAATGACTTTCATGTCGTGCGCATGCGTTCTCGCGATCAAAGCTTCAAATTCTTCCATCCGTTTTGCAGGATCTACTGCCAAATCTGGATTGACTTGATAGTAATCCTTCACTGCATAAGGCGAACCTGCTCTTCCTTTCACGACATCTGGATCATCGTT
Organism: Cytophagales bacterium; assembly: GCA_038320155.1. Taxonomy (GTDB): domain Bacteria; phylum Bacteroidota; class Bacteroidia; order Cytophagales; family Cyclobacteriaceae; genus Algoriphagus. Next base: position 465 of record JBBQDY010000340.1, on the reverse strand, counting down.
AGAAACTCCAATCGATGAATAATCGCCGATCAGCGCATGATGGGGCACGCCCGTGTACCAGATATGCGATACCCCAAGTTTTTTGATCTCTTCCAAAGCCGCATCCGTGAAATCGTTGAATTTTCCAGTTCCGTTTTCTTCCTTCGTCCCCCAGGGTTTATTAGTAGTATTGGTATTGCCAAAAAGGCGTGGAAATACCTGATAAACGATGATTTTTTTTGGATTCATAGATTCTTCAGCAATAGGTTCAGAATGGTTATTACAGGCGCCAAATGCGCATAAACCGGCAAAGAGTAGTGCGAATTGTATTTTCATGACGAGTTATCTAGTCAATCTATAGATCAGTAAGGTGCTTCGCTTAATTAAGTTTGGATATTCATTCAACTTGATCGTCTCCCCGGGAGCATGTGCTCCGGACCCTGAAGCGCCTAATCCATCAATTGCATCCATATAATCCGCCACGTA
>JBBQDY010000339.1:0-3958 GCA_038320155.1 Cytophagales bacterium | reverse complement strand
TCACTATTCAGCAACTCGGTTTCTGCTCAGGATGCCAAGCCCTATAAAGAACCTAAATTCGATTTTGACTGGAGCAAACCCTCCCTTTATCCTGATCGGATCATTTTGAACGTGGGGGAAAATCCAAGTTCTGAGGTGGGTGTCACTTGGAGAACCTCCACGGAAATCGCAAACGGAATAGTGGAAATCGCAGTGGCAAGCGGTGATCCTAAATTTTGGCAAAACGGAAATGCGATAGCTGCGAAAACCGAACTTTTCGATGGTTCATCGATCAAAACCGCAGAAGTAAAAGCCCATTATCATTCCGCAGAAGTTAAAGACCTGAAGCCGTCTACTATATATGGCTACCGAGTTGGAGATGGAGAGCGATGGAGCGAGTGGTTTCAGTTTACCACAGCTTCTGAGGATCCCAATGAAAAATTCTCCTTTCTATATGTGGGCGATGCCCAAAACTACATCCTGGAACTTTGGTCTCGACTGATTCGGGAAGGTTTCAAAACTGCTCCGGATGCGAAATTCTTTATTCATGCAGGCGATTTGGTAAACAATGCCCATCGTGAACAGGAATGGCATGAGTGGTTTACCGCCGGCGGGTTTATTCACAGCATGATTCCGTCCATGCCCACTCCAGGAAACCACGAATACCGCGCGCTCTCTGATTTGGATGCAGTTGTCAAGAAAAGTAGTCTCTCGGCACAGTGGCAACCCCAATTTACACTTCCACGAAACGGTCCAAAGGGACTCGAAGAGACGGCCTATTACATCGATTATCAGGATGCACGAATCATTTCACTCAACAGTAATCGGGAGCATGAACTTCAAGCCGAATGGCTGGATCAACTCCTTGCCAAGACCGACAAAAAATGGATCATTATTACCTATCACCACCCTATGTATTCGGCTTCCTCAGGACGTGATAATCCAAAGCTGAGAGAAATTTGGAAACCGATCTTTGATAAATACAAGGTGGATTTGGTGCTTCAAGGTCATGACCATAGCTATGCCCGCGGCCGGGTATCTCCGGGAGAAAACCTTCTGGAAGGAGTCAACCTCCGAGATCAAACCGGGACTGTCTATGTGGTCTCTGTGAGTGGTGGAAAAATGTATGATGTGGGAGGAACCTGGGAGGAACTCGGTGCTCAAAAAGATCGAAGCGGCGCCAATACGCAACTTTTCCAAGTCATTAGCATCGAAGGTGACCACTTGGTTTTTGATTCCTACACGGCCATCGGTGAGCTTTACGATTCCTTCGAATTGATCAAGTCTGACAATGGGCCCAATAAATTTGTGGAGCTAAGGGCAAAGGCTATTCCTGAGCGGGTAGGTGCAAACTAGACTTTAATTGTAATGGAAAAGCCCAAGACTCTTTAGAATCCTGGGCTTTTTAAATTGATCTAATGGTCAAAAATAGTTGGTAAAACGCCTTTTAACCAACTGATATTAAGATAATTGCGAAGACCTTATTGAAACTGGTTTCAATAAGGTTTTTTTGTTTCATGAAAACTTCAAAAAAAGCGGTGCTGGGCATGTGGTTTTATTGACTCAATCAAGTGGGGAAAACAGGCGGGGAAGCAGCGGTATAAATGCAAAAATTGTGGAATCCTTTTTACTGGCTCCAACCCTACGGTAACCAAAACCAACCGGTTCATTTGGTTTGAAAAATGGGTTGTTGGAAGGCGTACATTGGACCAATTGGTAATTGAAACTGGTCAGAGTAAGAGCACGATTCAGCGACTCTTCAAGGGCTATCTGAATGACCCTCCGATGCTGAGTGTTTATCCTTCCGAACGGGTAAATCTTCTCATTGACGGCACGTACTTCACTAGGGATTTATGTTTGGTTTTGTATCGAGACAACACTATCAAATTCACACAACTCTACCGTTTCAGTGATGGAGAACGTTACGAAGAGCTTAAGGAAGATCTCGAAAACCTGCTTATTCTTGGAGTTCAGATTGAATCGATTACCTGTGATGGACATCGGGCACTACTAAGGGCAATCCGAAAAGTTTGCCCTGAAGTCACTCTTCAGCGGTGCGTAATCCATGTACAGCGGATGTGTAGAATATGGCTTTCAAGTAAACCTAAAAGCATTTCCGGCCAAGAACTTCGGAAAATTGTATCTAGACTACACCTGATCCAGACCAAACAAGAGCTCAGCTTTTGGCTACTCGAATTAGCCAATTGGGATACCGGTCACCATCAGTTTGTTCATGAAAAAACGGTCAACCCATTATCTGGAAAGTATTGGTATAAGCATAAATTATTGAGGCGTTCCTTTTCGGTGTTAAAGAGCGCTTTACCCCACCTGTTCAATTACCTGGACAACCCGAGAATCCCCAAATCAACCAACGGACTGGAATCTTTTTTCGGCCACTTAAAAACCAATTTAAATGTCCACAGAGGCTTGTCAACCCGGAATAGAAAAAGCTTTTTGAGGTGGTATCTGTACTTCAAAAACGCAAGAAGAAAAGGGTTTTCTTAGCCATAAATCAAGAAGAATGAAACATGAAAAAAGGGCTCCGAAAAACGAAGCCCCTTCATTCCACTTGGCAGATTTTATTGCTGGTAAGTTGCTCCTCAGCAGAGCTTACTTCCTCTTCAAAACTGCAATGGATTTTAAGAAATTTCCTGGTAAAAGTCACCAACTATTTTTGACCACATTACCAAATAATTTGATTGTGGTTTTTTCAGTTTTCAATACTTGGAAGAATCCAAATAGGAAACCTTAAGGGATTAAATCCTGAACAATTCAGAATTTGCTCTGGAAATTTTTATGTTGATCCCTAGAACTGAACAATCAAATGGAGTTCTTCTAATTCCACATTTTGCATCCGACATCCGACATCCGATTACCTTTCCACTTCCTTCAAGTTCTCAATCTTCTTATTTCTCAAGAAACCATTGATATCTTCGAAATGCTCTTTCACCCGCTTATTGCCAAATTCAAATACTTTGGTTACCAAGCCATCCAAGAAATCTCGATCGTGGGACACGATGATCAATGTGCCATCAAAAGCTTTTAAAGCATCCTTGATAATATCCTTGGTTTTCATATCCAAGTGATTCGTAGGCTCATCAAGAATCAGCAAGTTGACTGGTTCTAAAAGTAGCTTGATCATCGCCAATCGGGTTTTCTCTCCACCTGACAAGACTTTCACTTTCTTGTTGATTTCGTCCCCCTTGAACATGAATGCACCCAAGATATCTTTGACCTTGGTGCGCACTTCCCCGACAGCGATATAGTCAATCGTTTCGAAGATTGTAAGACTTTCGTCCAAAAGAGAAGCTTGATTCTGAGCAAAATATCCGATGAGAGAATTATGCCCCAATTCACATTTTCCCTCAAATTCGATCTCACTCATGATCGCTTTGATCATCGTTGATTTTCCTTCGCCATTTTTTCCAACAAAGGATACTTTCTGACCTCGCTCGATGGTCATTGCAGCATTTTTGAAAACCGTATGATCACCATAGTTTTTGGTCATGTCATCCACGATTACCGGATAGTTTCCAGATCGGGGAGAAGGAGGAAAGCGGAGTTTAAGTGCTGAAGTATCCACCTCATCCACTTCAATGATTTCCATTTTCTCCAACATTTTCACGCGAGATTGCACCTGAAGTGTCTTAGAATAGGTGCCTTTGAAACGATCTATAAATCCTTGGATATCCGCAATGACAGCTTGCTGCTCTTCATAATGTTTTTGCTGCTGCTCACGACGTTCTTTTCTAAGTTCTAGGTAATGGCTGTATTTGGCCTTGTAATCGTAGATTCGACCCATTGTCACCTCTATGGTTCTTGTTGTGATATTATCGACGAAAGCTCTATCGTGGGAAATCACGACTACTGCTTTTGCTTTATTCATCAAGAAATCTTCCAGCCACTGGATCGATTCGATATCCAAATGGTTGGTAGGCTCATCGAGAAGGATGAGGTCTGGGTTTTGTAAAAGAATCTT
>JBBQDY010000338.1:0-3970 GCA_038320155.1 Cytophagales bacterium | reverse complement strand
ATCTTGAGAGCAAAGGAGGTTAGTATCAGAAAAGTCCTTGGAGCAAGTGTTGGAAAGCTGATGCTCTTGCTGGTCAGAGAATACATTTTCCTTCTTGGAGTTTCAGCTTTTTTAGCAGTTCCAGCAGTCATTTGGGGAGGGAAAGCATGGTTAGAAAATTACCCTTATCAAGTTGCCATTGGACTCGATGTTTTGCTTGTACCAGGCATAATTCTATTTGCAATAGCATTTTTTACGGTAAGCTATCAAACCTACAGGAGGGCAAATACAAATCCCGTAAAATCACTAGAATGATAGCGCTGTAATGTGAGTTTGGCAAATCATAGTTTGAATTTTGCGAAGGTTTTGAATTTTTTTCAGAAATGACACGTATGTTTATTCCGAACTCGTGTAACACATGAAAACTAAACTCACACTCACCGTAGAAAAAGAAATAGTAGAAAAAGCCAAGCTAAAAGCGGCAAGCCGCGGTATTTCCCTTTCCAAGATGTTTGAAGAGGTTTTTGCTAAGGAAAATCCAGAAGTTGATAAAACTCCTGAACAGCTCGCTGCCGCAAGATTTCTAGAAAGAATGAAGACTGAAACTCCTATTAAAGCCTTGGACATGTCAGATAAAGAACTAATGCGGGAGCATCGAGAGAGAAAATATGTATAAGGTTTTTTTAGATACTAATGTTGCAATGGATTTGATTGCCAATCGAAATCCATTTGTTCAAGATTCCTTGCCGTTCTTAACCCTAGTCGAAGAAGAAAAAGCTAAGCTTTTTGTCTCAGAAGTCTCAGTGGGCACATAAATTTATTTGGCTTTTGAACTATACAAACTTGTTGACGCAAAGGAGAGACTGATTCATTTTATGGAGTTCAGTGATGTTATTTCTGGGGGAAAAGAGGCATTTTCAATTTCCATGAATTCAGATTTCAGAGATAAGGAGGACGGGATACAATATTTCACTGCAAAAATTCATCAAATGGATTTTTTCATAACGCGTGATATCACTGACTTCTCTTCTGAAAAAGAGGAATTCCCAGTCATTTCTCCAAATGAATTTTTCTCTTCTTAGTCCCTTAGTTCCCTTCGATTCAAAAGCAGGCTATTTTTTCCAATCCAACCGATTCCGGCTTTTTGAGCCCATTGACGCTCCATCACGGGAGCAGAATCCACAAAGGCACGACCACCAATTTCTCCGATTTCTTCACGCAGGATCTCTAAAAAGTTGTTTAATTTCTCTCGGATGACCAGATGATAATCTTCGCCGTAAGCGTATTTGGCCAGTTTGATGTCTGTGGCGGATTCTGGAAGCTTTTCCGGAGGATAATAATTGTAGATCAGCGACACCACAGTTTTGGCATCATCGACCAGCTTAGTAAAATCGAGTCGCTTGTCAAAATGATTAGCCAAATACCCCATTTGGCCTTGGTAGTTTTGATTGAGCCAGTGTTCCAATCTTGGAGCTTCGGCCTATAAAAATTCCGCTTTGGCAATACCACAAAAGTCAAAGCCAAGCCGGGTAGCGGTTGATTTGAAACAGCAAAAGCTTTGGGAGATGCCCATGAAGTTAACCCAGGCAGTCAGAAAAATGACAGATTAATGGATCTTTACAATAATGAGTTAGGGAGAAACCTTGCATTAGGCTTATTGAATCAAGGATTAAACTTACATTTCCGAGTGAATTGTGGAGATTGTTGGTTTTACAAGGTCCTAGTGGAAGATTTAAAATAATACAACTTGGAAATTTAAGGTTTGGAGAATGTTAAAAAATAGACCAAGTACTATTTATCTACTCTTATTACTTTTTGGTTGTGGGATATTCTCCCCTCCAAAAATTGAATTGGAAATACCTGAAGAAATTCCGGATAGATTTATTCTTGATTTTACACTCCAAGCTGGAAATATTTCATGGGATTCCATCTTAGTAGTCGAACCCTATTCAGAACCCAGTTTAAATCATCTCAAGGGATTCGGTAGTATTTCAAGTTTAAGTAAAAGCGACTTATATGTACTCGTCCTATACATCAATCAAGAAAGGGTAGTTGGGTATTCCTTAGTGACGCTAGTTCTAGATCTGAATCAGTTATGGAGAAATTCCAAATCTCTAGAATACCGTTACTATACCTTCGCAAAAAATAATGCAAAATTTTTATTTGAAAAAAGAGGAGAGATTTATTATTTGAAACTAGATAGTAACTGATAAAGACTTGTTTTTACGTTGGGAACAAAATGTTTAAAATAGAAGGTCTTGAAAATCCAAAGATCGTAAGCTTAATTGAAAAAGAATATCCTGAATTTGACATATCTATTGAGTCAGGTCCTTTGAAAAATCGAAGAATTTTTTAATGTAAACTAAAGAATTTTGACCGATAACTTCTATTAAAATTATTCTTATTATTGAATTATTACGTTTTTCAACAAATAGCCTACGGACTGCAATAAACTGAAAAACCTAAACGGTCTTCAAACACAAATCAATATTGCCTTGATCAACTGAGATCCGATCGGTATGCAAACCATGGGAAATTCGGCTTTTGAGGTCTATTGGGAATACCTTCGATATATTGACCCTATCCTAAACGTGATTGAAAATGAAAAACTTCTCCATGATTTGATTTGGGAATTGGCCCAAGATATGACTGGTTTTGGAAAAGAAAACGAGTTTGTTTTTGAAGAAGGCAACCGATTCATCGAAAGACTACAAACCATAGGAAAAAATCGAACGGAACAAGCTTAAGGTTATTTTAAAAAACTCTTTTCACTTCTCCTTTACGCGTTTCATATCAGGCATATCCTGATACCATTGCTCCTCAAAAGTCTCTTTAATATCTACTGGCGCTGTCAATACGGAGTAGACCATCCATATCACCAAGAAAGGTCCAGCTAGAAAAATCAGCCAGATAAGAAATAGGCTAACTTCAAATTGTATTAATGTCACAAATAGGATCAAAATGCCGGTCACGATTCCCACGGCGAGTTCGTAGTTTTTCATCTGTTTATAATTTGATTTTCGAAGGTCATATGGAATCTCGCATGTCTGATAATCATTCCTTCCTGTGCTCCTCGTGTCATGCTCGATTTCATCTTTTTAAGGAAATTGTTTCATGGATTAAACTCGATAGCACCTTATCTTGTTATACGCCCAATGAAAGGATTCCGATTCTCACAATTTGTACCTAATCAAGATCCCGAAAAAAACACCTTCGAGAACTTGCTTAATATTTTTCTTCAACTCGTCACCATGACCGGAGGCGATGTGGCTGAGGCACTTAGCTGGCTGACCAATCTCGATAAGCGTCACAATATGACCAACCCAAATTACGGGATTGGAGACTTTATCGAGGACCTGAAGTCTAAGGGTTACATGACTGAAGAAAACCAAAAAGGCGAGTTCAAAATCACCGGAAAATCGGAGCAAACGATCCGAAAGTCGGCCTTGGAGGAAATTTTTGGGAAATTAAAACGCAGTAAAACTGGTCAGCACAAAACCACTCATTCTGGAGAAGGAGAAGAGCGAGGAACCGACCGGAGGCAGTATCAATTTGGTGATAATTTAGACCAAATCGCCCTGACCGATTCGCTTCGCAATGCCCAAATTAATCACGGACTTTCCGGAGATTATTTATTGACGGAAAGTGATCTCGAGATCAATGAGAAGGAATTCAAATCCCAGTCTTCGACGGTCTTGATGATTGATATTTCTCACTCCATGATTCTCTATGGTGAGGACCGGATCACTCCGGCGAAGAAGGTGGCGATGGCACTCGCTGAGTTGATCAAAACCCGTTATCCAAAAGATACTTTGGATATCATCGTATTTGGAAACGATGCTTGGCAGATCGAAATCAAAGATCTGCCGTATTTGCAGGTTGGCCCATATCACACCAATACGGTGGCTGGTTTGGAGCTTGCCATGGATTTGCTTCGAAAACGAAAAAACCCGAATAAACAGATTTTCATGATCACCGATGGCAAGCCTAC
>JBBQDY010000337.1:0-3972 GCA_038320155.1 Cytophagales bacterium | reverse complement strand
GCATTACTTCTACCCTCCATTTTTTTGCGATCAAACTTATCTTTCAAAATTGGGGCTAAGAGCTTTACCGTTTCATCAAATCCCACCAAGCCAAGTGTACATCCATCCTCCAAGTCGATGATGCTGTAGCAAATGTCATCAGCTGCCTCAACCAAAAAAGCCAAAGGGTGCCTATACCAGCACTCTGAACTAGCTCGCTCCATGCCCAATACTGAGGCGAGCTGTTCAAAATCCGAAGATTGATTTGTAAAATACCCATACTTCTTTTGACTCCGTCTGGCGAAATCACGCTGTTGAATGAAACTTGGTCTCGGGTATTTGGTAAAAGCGGCCAAAGTAGCAAAGGTAAGTTTTAAGCCAAATTGCTTTGAAGTCAGCATTCGAAAGCCTTGAGCATTCCCCTCAAAATTGCTGAGATCGAATAATTGCTCAGGGCGGATGTGTGATTCCCAATATTTTCCCGCGGGGTGAAATTTGAAAAAATCGGAGATTGCTTCCTCTCCAGCATGTCCAAATGGTGGGTTTCCGATGTCGTGCGTCAAGGCAGCGGCAGCTACGATGGCACCGATATCATGCGCGGTAATGCCTCTATTGCTCAGATTTGGATGTTTATCGAGTAAAAACTCCCCGGCAATTTTCCCAAGAGACCTTCCCACGCTTGACACCTCAAGGCTATGCGTAAGTCGAGTGTGGACAAAAGTCTGCTCTGGAAGGGGGAAAACCTGGGTTTTGTCCTGAAGATTGCGAAAAGGAGCCGAAAAAATAATTCGATCGTAGTCTACTTCAAACTCACTTCTTGTATCCTGTGCCTGTTGTTTGTTCGGAGTATCGCCAAATCTCCCTTTGGTCAGGAGGTATTCCCATTTCATCATCCCCAAAAATAAGAAGGTCCCGGCATTATCCCGTATTAAAAAGAGAATCATACTGGCATGGTGCTTGCCTATACCGATTCACATTAAACCAAATATTTCTATGAAGACTATTTCGAATTATTTAATCCTTGCACTTATCGCCGTTATTGGGTTTTCCTGTAACAATGACGATGAACTAGACGCTGGAACTTCGAGAGTTAATTTTTACCTCGTTGATGCACCCGGCGATTTCGATGAAGTTTGGATCGAGGTGATTGCACTTCGTGTCAAGGTTGATAATGACCAAGACGACGATGATGATCTTGACAACGATTCGGATGATTCCTCTTGGATAGAGATTCCATATGAGGCAGGAAGCCGATACGTGAATTTATTGAATTTGACCGGAGAAAACTCTTTGTTATTAGGGACCGAAAACTTTCCCGAAGGTGAAATCGAGCAGTTGAGATTGGTGCTTGGAAATGATAATTATGTTGTCAAAAACGGCAAAAGATCAGATCTGAAAACTCCAAGCGCACAACAAAGCGGTTTGAAAATCAAGGTTGACGAAGATATAGAAGGAGGAAAAAGTTATGATCTTGTCATTGATTTTGATGTGGAGAAATCGATCGTAGTAGCAGGAAACTCAGGAAATATAATTTTGAAGCCGGTGTTGAGAGCTTACGTGAAAGAAGCCGCTGCTGGAATCATGGGTCAGGTATTTCCTAAAGAAGCACAACCAGTGGCTGTAAAAGCAACCAAAGGGGATAAAGAATACAATACCAGCGTAGATAAGAACGGAAACTTCAAAATCCAAGGAATAGATGACGGGGTATATAAATTGACCTTCACGCCGAAAGCTACATTCAATGGCAAGGTGATCGAAGGAGTGGTAGTCGAAGAAGGAAAAATGAAAACAATCGATCCGATTACACTCTTACCTAAGCAGTAAATTTAAAGCCGGTTTCGACCGGCTTTTTTTTTGCCTTACTTTTTGGGCTAAATTTGCTTCTGTGAATAAAACCAATCTACTCTTTTTTCTTTTTGGAATCTGTTTGATCTGTTCCTGCGAACCTGCGGATTCAGGACCAAAGTCCCTAGTCAATTTGGTTTTGGTAGATACTCCTGCGAAATGGGACTCAGTTCTGGTAGAGATTGAAGGGGTAGAGTTAGAAATTTTGGTTCAAGGAAGAGAAACCCAGAGTCAGAGCTTTTACTTTGAGTATAAAACTGGAGATAAGCAGATTCGGGTTAGCGACCTGATTGGAGGTCAAGGTCTAATCATCGGCAGAGAAGAACTTCCTTCGGGAAAAGTAATAGGGCTCAGGGTCCAGATGGGCAAAAATCACGTGCTTTATCAAGAAAAAAAGGGCTATCCGATGCCGCTTGTAGATCCAAATAATCTTTTTGTTCCACTGCTGGCAGATTTGGATTTGGAGGCGGGTATCGCCTATGATATCATCTTGGATATGGACCTGGAAAAATCAATCCTTCAAAAATCTACCGCCCCATTATCTTTTCAATTATCACCCGTTTTTACGCTTGTGGAAGGCGCTTCATCAGGAGAACTTCGCGGAACTGTATCCCCACTGACCCTAAAACCAGCCATCTATTTAATTCAAGGAGCAGATTCCATCAGTACTCATCCGACTACGTCAGGCAGTTTTTTGTTCAGAGTAGAACCGGGCATTTATTCAGTTTATTTCGACTCCAAAGACAGTAGGTATGCTAATGCGACTGTACTCAACTTGGTGGTAATAGAAGGAAAAACATTAGAAGTTCCAGTTCATACCTTCAAGATCAAACCATGAGTTCCATTGACGAGCGATACATGCAGCGAGCGCTTGAGCTTGCCGCAATGGGCTTAGGGAGTGTTAGTCCAAATCCGATGGTTGGCTGCGTGATAGTTTATAATGATCAAATCATCGGAGAAGGATACCATCAAAAATATGGGGAAGCACATGCGGAGGTGAACGCAATCAATGCGGTGAAAGACCAGTCCCTGCTTCAAAAAGCAACTGCCTACGTGACTTTAGAACCATGCGCTCATTGGGGCAAAACACCTCCCTGCGCCAATCTTTTGGTCGAAAAAAAGGTAGCCCGAGTAGTAATTGCGGCAGTAGATTCCAATCCTTTGGTGGGTGGAAAAGGAATTAAAATACTTCAAGACGCAGGGATAGAAGTGATCACAGGCATTTTGGAAGATCAGGCTCGAATTCAAAACAAGAGATTTTTCACCCAGATTGAAAAAAAGAGACCCTACGTGATTTTGAAGTGGGCACAGACTTCCGATGGCTTTGTGGCCAGATCTGATTACTCTTCCAAGTGGATCAGTATCTCATCCAGTAGGCAACTAGTCCACCGATGGCGTTCAGAAGAAGATGGAATTTTGGTAGGAAAAAATACAGCAAGCCACGATGACCCTTCTTTGAATGTTAGAGAATGGGTGGGAGAAAATCCAGTTCGCTTGGTCATAGATTCTAGATTGGAATTGCCCCGAAACATCAAACTTTTTGATCAAACCATTCCAACCATTTGCTTTAATACATTGAAGTCAGAAAAGCAGGAAAACCTGGAATATGTCAAGCTCAGGGAGGCTTTTGAAATCTCCGACCTGCTTGATGAACTGGTCAATCGAAACATTCAAAGTATCCTCGTTGAAGGAGGAAGTTTTCTCCTTTCTAAGTTTATAGCATCAGGACTTTGGGATGAAGCTCGTGTATTTACAAGTCAAAATAAGTTTGAGGCAGGAATCCCTGCTCCAAAATTGAATCTAATCAGCACTGAATCCTATCAAATCCAATCGGACCTACTCCAAATCTATTATCATGTCTGAAAATCTTTATATCCCTATTTCCGCCAGCAAATCTGAGAAATACGAAGCCATCCTACCACAAATTGAAGCCTTGATTTCTGGAGAGCCTGATCTCTATGCAAACCTGGCAAATATTTCAGCTGCACTGAAGGAAGCTTTTGGTTTTTTCTGGGTAGGATTTTACCTGGTAAAAGGGAATCAATTGGTACTGGGACCTTTTCAGGGTCCAATAGCTTGCACTCGAATCAATCCAGGTAAAGGTGTTTGCGGAACAGCTTGGGTAGAAAAGAAAACGCAACTGGTACC
>JBBQDY010000336.1:0-3973 GCA_038320155.1 Cytophagales bacterium | reverse complement strand
CGTGATTATCTCCGAAAATCAAAAATATTACAATCGATTACTCTGGGTATCTTCTGATGGGAATGTTTCCTTTTATGATAAGCGCCATCTGTTTAGAATGGCGGCAGAGGAGAAGAGTTTTTCCCCGGGAGAAAATCTCCCTATTTTTAATTTGAAAGGCTGGAAAATCTGCCCTCAGGTCTGCTATGATTTACGCTTCCCTGTCTGGTCAAGAAATCGGATGAATCAGGGGGAATTGGCTTATGATCTGATTTTTTACATCGCTTCTTGGCCTACCGCAAGAGTGTCCGCCTGGGATGCTTTGCTCCCTGCTAGGGCAATCGAAAACTTGGCTTATTCTATAGGAGTAAATCGTGTAGGAGTGGACGGAAACAACGTGAGTTACAATGGACATTCCGCAGCCTATGACTACAAAGGCTCCAAACTGATAGATTTAGAAGAGCAGGAAATAATCAAAGTTCTGAAACTTGTCGCCTCTGAACTTGACGCTTACCGGGAAAAATTCTCAGCATGGATGGATTCTGATTCTTTTCAGATCCTCTAATTTTTTATTGTGTATCCGCAATAATGTCAGTAGCCTTATTTTCTTTGCTTATTGGGACAGAAGACAGAATGCGGAAGACCGAACGTCCAATTATCACGGATGCGCCATTTTTATTCGTGGCTCTTCTGCCTACTGGCAAAGTAGCGGATAATCATATTTTTTTTTATGATTAACATTGCCGCCTGCACAATTCAGAATTTGTACCTATACTATTTTTCGTATTTTAGGCAGTAATTTTCTGGCCTTACCGATTTAAATTCTCAAGATCTGCAGTTTTTCAGGTCTTTAGAAATATAAAAATCCACGATAAGACTTTAGCCCTTTTTAGATTTTAAGAAACTATGAGTAATCAAACTCCAAAAATCCTTTACACGTTAACTGACGAGGCCCCGGCACTCGCTACCTACTCTCTTCTACCAATTGTACAGGCATTTACCAGTTCTGCGGGTGTCCAAGTAGAAACCAGAGATATTTCGCTATCTGGAAGAATTTTAGCGAATTTTTCATCTTATCTCAAGCCAGAGCAGCAAGTGGAAGATTCCTTGGCCGAACTTGGGGAAATAGCTAAAACCCCGGAGGCCAACATTATCAAGCTCCCAAATATCTCTGCATCCGTGCCACAGTTGAAAGCTGCGATCAAAGAATTGCAAGGACTGGGCTATGCAATTCCGGATTATGCTGAAGAGCCAAGAGATGAAAAAGAAAAGGCTTCCAAACTCATCTATGATAAGATTAAAGGCTCGGCGGTGAATCCTGTCTTGAGAGAAGGGAATTCAGATAGACGAGCTCCTTTGGCAGTAAAAGCTTATGTCAGGAAGCATCCTCACTCCATGGGAAAATGGTCGGCTGATTCTAAAACGAATGTGACAAGCATGAGTAAAGGTGATTTTTATGGAAGTGAGAAATCGTATGTCGCCTCTAAAGGGATGTCCGTAAATATCGAAATGGTAGGGGATGACCGAACCCGAAATACATTAAAGTCACGGTTACAACTTCTCCCTGGAGAAATTATAGATGTAGCCACCTTGAGTCTTTTTGAATTGAAAGCTTTTCTAAGAAAAGCAAAAGATGAAGCGAAAGCACAAGGAGTTCTATTTTCCATCCATTTGAAGGCTACTATGATGAAGGTATCTGATCCGATTATTTTCGGACATGCTGTTCAGGTCTTCTTTGAGCCTGTTTTTGCGAAGCATGCAGTAACCTTGTCTCAGCTTGGTGTGGATGTGAATAATGGCTTCGGAGATTTGCTTGGATCCATTGATCGACTTCCTGTTGATGTGAAAAAAGGAATATTAGCTGATATCGAAGCTTGTTATGCATCAGGTCCTGATTTAGCTATGGTTAATTCTGACAGGGGAATCACTAATCTTCATGTGCCAAGTGACGTGATTATTGACGCCTCAATGCCTGCTATGATCCGAACTTCCGGTCAGATGTGGAATAAAGCAGGGAAGCTTCAAGATACTTTAGCGGTCATTCCTGATCGATCCTATGCAGGGGTTTACCAGGCTACGATTGATTTCTGCAAAGCACATGGAGCTTTTGATCCGACCACAATGGGTACAGTTCCAAATGTTGGACTAATGGCTCAAAAAGCAGAAGAATACGGCTCACATGACAAGACGTTTGAAATCACAAAAAATGGCTCAATTGAAGTGTTGGATGAAGATGGTCGAGTGCTGATCAGTCATGCAGTAGAAGTGGGAGATATCTGGAGAATGTGCCAAACCAAAGATGCACCCATTCAGGATTGGGTGAAGTTGGCAGTGACTCGTGCAAGACTTTCGAAAACTCCGGCTGTTTTTTGGTTGGACCCACGGCGGTCTCATGATGCTGAGCTCATCAAAAAAGTAAACACTTATTTATTAGATCACGATACGACCGGCTTGTCTATTCATATCATGTCACCCTTAGAAGCGACCAATTTTTCATTGGCAAGAATTAAGGAAGGAATGGATACTATTTCGGTAACGGGCAATGTTTTGAGAGATTACCTTACTGATCTTTTCCCAATCTTGGAAGTAGGCACTAGTGCGAAAATGCTCTCGATCGTCCCTTTAATGAATGGTGGAGGGTTGTTTGAAACAGGAGCTGGCGGATCTGCACCTAAGCATGTGGAGCAATTTGTAGAAGAAGGTCACTTGAGATGGGATTCTTTGGGTGAATTTTTGGCATTGGCAGTTTCCTTGGAGCATTTGGGACAGACTTTTCATAATGATAAAGCATTACTGCTCGCCGAAACTTTAGATGCTGCTACTGAAAAATGGCTAGAAAATGACAAATCCCCTGCCCGAGTAGTGGGTAAGTTGGACAATCGTGGAGGCCATTTTTACTTGGCTTTATTTTGGGCAGAGGCTCTTGCTGCACAAAATAAAGACGCTGGACTGAAGGCTAAATTCACGGACCTGGCAAAAATACTTTCCGAGAATGAAGATAAAATTGTTTTAGAATTGAATGGTTCACAAGGAAAGCCGCTAAGTATAGGAGGATACTACAAATTAGATCCAACTTTGACTTCGGCTGCAATGAGACCAAGTGAAACTTTGAATGAAATATTAGAGCGAATGTAAATTCAAAGTGGAGTCTCCTAAGTCTATTCAAGAGCCTGAGATTTGGATGTGTGGAAATTGGCTCAGGTACCTACCCGAAAAGAGGTTGTCCCACCTTATTGAGACAGCCTCTTTTTTTTATCCCTCTTCAAAACTCACATTATTCGCCCGCATAAACTCCTTGATCACCGAGACGTGAATACACTCTCCCAAATGGATAAATGCATAGTCATTCACTTTTTTGGCCTTGCCATGGGCTATGATCGCTTTTTCCTCAATATCAAAACCGAGATGTAAATGCTTGGTCCGGCTTTGCATGCCGCAGATTTTCCCATCAGAATCGAACAGAGGTCCTCCGCTTTGACCGCGAAGGCCAGGAGTGCTCAGTTCCATGCCATGGATTTTACCTTCCTTATCGCCCAGAAACCGTGTGAGCATCCCGTCAATGGGAAACCTCGGGGATCTAGGATTTCCAGTCGCTGACCACTGCAATACTTGTGCTTGTTGATTTAATTCGAAGTTGGTGAATTCAGGAAATGGGAATCCCAGCCTGCAGAGCATCGCTCCGGGTTGAATTTCATTTTCAGCCTGTTTGAAAATTGGAGTTGAGGTGAAAAGGGTTTTTTCAAAGCCTTCAAATTTTATTAAAGCTAGATCATAGATAGGGTGGAGGTGAAATTTTAAATTGCTGATCCGATCCACACAATCCACGAAGGTTATCCGCATTTCAGAGGCTTGTTCGGCATTTAACCCTAGTTTTTTCGCCAAAGCTGATATGTGCTTTCCATTAAGCTGTTGCGATTGGCTTTGAAAATTGAAATAACGCTGATTGATTTGATCAGCTTGGGTGATCCATTGGGCGACATGCTTACAGGTAAGC
>JBBQDY010000335.1:0-3986 GCA_038320155.1 Cytophagales bacterium | reverse complement strand
GCAAGCCAATAACTAGTTCAAGTCTTCAGGCTTGGACTTTTCATGCTACCTTATTAGAAAGCACAAGTCTGAAGACTTGCGCCAATGTGCATCACTAAGGCTAGAAATAGAAAAGAAAAAGGCGCTAAAACCTTTTAGTCTTTGCGCCTTCGTGGCAATTCTTGTGGAACCTAAGGGATTCGAACCCCTGACCTCTGCTCTGTCAAAGCAGCGCTCTAAACCAGCTGAGCTAAGATTCCATTGATGATTCGAAGATATGAAAAATTGTATGGGGAAATCAAGCAGAAAACACAAAGCTTTAAATTCCTAAGGAGATGAATCAACCTTATTTTACCATGAAAATCGTAAATCGAACTTTCGATTTTCATGGTAAAAATTATATTTAAGTAGTAATAAGTACTTGTTTTCAGAAGTAATTATTACGAATTTTACCATGAAATCTGTAAATCAAACTTTCGATTTTCATGGTAAAAGACAGACAAATACTTCCCTTACTTCAGGAATATCTTTCAATTTTCCCCGCCACAGGGCTTTTGGGTCCGAGACAGGTAGGAAAAACTACGCTTGTCAAAAATCTGAAATTAGATCGGGAAAGCATTTACCTCGATCTTGAAAAATCTTCCGACCGTGCCAAACTGGTAGATGCAGAACTATTTCTAAAAGGAAATGTAGATAAAACGGTGATTTTGGATGAAATTCAACTCATGCCGGAATTGTTTTCAGCGCTTCGGAGCCTGATTGATGAGCAGCGTGAGCCCGGAAGATTTATTCTCTTGGGATCTGCTTCGCCCGATTTGATTCGAAAAAGTGCTGATTCGCTGGCTGGAAGAATTGGATATCTGGAGTTGACCCCTTTTTTCTTAGGAGAAGAAGTAGAGACCGAAGAAATGGAAAAGCTTTGGATTCGTGGAGGGTTTCCTTTGTCCTTTTTGTCAAAAACCGAAAGAGAATCCCAGCTTTGGCGACAGAACTTTATCAAAACATATTTGGAAAGGGATCTGGCACAGATAGGTTTGAGTACGGATCCTAGGCTAGTGGAGCGATTTTGGAAGATGCTTGCCAATGCTCAAGGCGGAATCTGGAATGGAGAGAGTTTCGCGCGGGCTCTGGGAATCACCCGCCCAACTGTTAATCGATTTCTGGAATATTTGGAAGGCTCTTTTATGGTGCGGGTGCTACCCCCTTTTCATCAGAATATCAAAAAGCGATTGATCAAATCTCCCAAGGTTTTTATCCGGGACACCGGTTTGCTTCATTCCTTGACGGGAATGGATTCGATGGACTCTTTGAAAAATCAAGTCTTAATCGGCGCCTCTTGGGAAGGGTTTGTGATCGAGCAGATTGCCGCAACTTTTGGTAAAGAATACGAATACTATTTCTACCGAACACATCAAGGTGCGGAGTGTGATCTGCTTTTGGTAAAAAATGGAGCGGTAAAGAAAGCAATAGAAATCAAGAATACGCTTTCACCCAAGCTTACCAAAGGACTTCAGATTTCCATGGAAGATACAGTAGCGGAAGAAGGTTTTGTGATCTGCAGAATCGAGGAAGGCTATCCGCTTTCGGAAAAGGTGAGGGCAGCTGGGTTGAGGGAATTTTTAGAAAGAAGGGCGCAAAGCCTCTGAGGCTAGAAGTGAAAAATCTCAACTTCAATCTTTATTCCTTTTAGCGCATATTAACTAGTTCAAGTCTTCCGACTTGGACTTTTAATGTTTCCTTATTGGAAGGGACAAGTATAAAGACTAGCGCCAATGTGAGTCACTAAGGCTAGAAATAAAAAAGAAAAGGCACGAAAAACCTTTGTGTCTTCGCGCCTTCGTGGCAATTTCTGTGGAACCTAGGGGATTCGAACCCATGACCTCTGCTCTGTCAAAGCAGCGCTCTGAACCAGCTCACTAAAATTCCATTTATAATTAGAAAATTTACATGGGGAAATCAAGTTGAAAACACCAAGTCGAATATTTCTAAAAGTTGAATCAAGCCAACTTTAGATGTGGACTTATAGAGATTAGGCTTTTGGCTACGAATAGTTTATAATAGTTAGGGTACTTGCTCAAAATCACTTTGAAGACATCAAGAAATGCCATTTTTTTAAATGGTTGGAATTTTGTTCTTTATCCAACTTGTTTGAATATAGATTAATTGTAATTTTGAATATGCCTTACAATAATGCTCCAATAAAGGAAGCTGTCTTCGACATAAGGGTTAGCCAAATATTGGCCGTCTCAATAGAGGATTTAAGTAATTTTTCTAGCTATCTGCCTGATGGGTTCTCCTTCAAAAATGAAATTATACAGTTTCAAGGGAAATTTGCGATTAATAAAAAACTTCCAATTGAAGAAAACGTAGAAAAAATTGGATTAGTTTTCGAAGATAAATCATTAACCAATCAAATTCAGATTAGGTTTGATGGGCTCACGCTTAATGTTTTGAAACCATATAAAACATGGGATGAACATTTTGGTCTTTTCAAAATTGTTTCAGAAAGATTTTTAGATGTTTTTAAGCCAAAAATCTCTAAATTAGCTATCAGGTATATCAATAAAATCGAGATACCTCTTCCAATTAAAGAGTTCGAGGAGTACATAATAAATATGCCGCAAATTCCCAAATGTCTTCCTCAATCTCTCAGTCATTTTTTTATGCAAATACGAGTTCCTTACGAGAAATATAATAAAGAAGTAAATATTACAGAAACAATGGAGAATTCAACTCTGGAAACACTGCCATTTATATTTGATATAGATGTTTTTCAGGATCAAAACATTCCATTAGAGTTGAATGAAATTTTAGATGAGTTTGAAAAAATGAGAACTATCAAAAACGAAATATTTGAAAACTGCATAACGGATCGAACTAGACAACTTTTTTTATGACAACATTATTTGAACCGGAATATTTAGAAGGACTAATGCCTACTGCTGTTTCTTCTGAGGCAGAAACTATTAGGCAAAATCAGATTTTATCTCAAGTTGACTTCCTAAATAACAGTGTTTATACCAAATCATTGTATTTAAAATGGTTAGAATCTCTTTTTGATACCTATAAGTCAGAGTGGTTAAATGAGACTAAATATTTTTCTGACAATAGAAGAATATTTAATAACCAGTATTATCAGAAAATTATATCTCAAGGTGCTAAGTTTTTGCCCTTTATTATTCAGGACTTAAGAACAAATGATTATCATTGGTTTCATGCATTATCAGAAATAACAGGAGTGAATCCTATTCAACTTGAGCATTTGGGAAACATTGATCAAATGAAAAATGACTGGTTAACTTGGGCAGTGGAATATGCTCGGCCGTAATTTGATAATAAATGATTTTCCAGGATCAGTCATAGATCCTTTTTTAATCACTAGCCTGCAAACAGGCTCTTACAATTGTATTGCTTGGGCATATGGGGATGATTCAAAATGGTATTGGCCAGATAGTTTTAGCTTTTGGCCTACTTCTATACCAAAAGTAGAGTCTATAGAAGCTTTTATTTTACTTTTTGAAGGAATTGGATATCAACTGTGTCATGATGACCTACTAATTCAAGATGTGGAAAAAATTGCCATATATGCAGATAGTGATGGTTTTCCAACTCATGCTTCGAAGCAATTGAAAAATGGCTATTGGAGCAGCAAGCTAGGGAGAGATTTTGATGTGTCACATACTATCGGAAATATGCATGATGGGCCATATGGCTCGGTAAGAGTATTTATGAGTAGATCGTTTAATAAAATAGTAGGTTAGTCTTTTTCGCTTTTTCAAATCACACAAAACTCTCCCTCAAATACTTCCCTGTAAAGTTTCCCGACTCTTTTGCCAAGTCCTCGGGTGTTCCGGCAAAGGTCAGATGCCCACCTTTATTTCCTCCTTCAGGACCCAAGTCAATCACCCAATCTGAAGACTTTATCACCTCAGTATTGTGCTCAATGATAATTACCGAGTGTCCCTGATCGATCAAGGCATTGATGGAATGAAGCAGTTTTTTGATAT
>JBBQDY010000334.1:0-3987 GCA_038320155.1 Cytophagales bacterium | reverse complement strand
AGTTTTTTGGATTCAAAGCTGAACCCTACCTCTCCACCTTTCTCCAAATCATCTCCCCAATCTTTTCTCCCTGACTTAGGCCATTTTCAATCGCGTCACGGAAATGAATTCCGCCATAAAGCCGGGAGATAGCCGCTTCTTCTGAGGCTAGTAAAAAGGATTTAAATGGGCGCTCAGGCAGTCCAAAAAAGAGTTCGGATGTATCGATAAATTCAAAATTATCCCCAAAATAGCCAGTTAGCACCACCGCAGAGGCTCTACTGATGACTGAGTGACCTGAAGTGTATTCTGGGAAAGGCGGAGTCTGAAGCAATGGCTTCCAAGTCGGATCAAAGGTTTGATTAATTACTGTTTCGGGTCGAATTCTATTCGTTTCATATTTGGCTTTCCAACAGGAGGTAAATGCATCATGAAGCGTCAAACCTACCAAAGCATGCACATAGGCGGTCTCAGCGAAAGATAGGGCTTCCTTTTCTGCGGCTATCCCCGCTATTCCCATCCAATGCCCACCAGGTGAGATCTTCTTAACTCCCATCGCCATGTGTCCGGAGAATTCCACTTTGAAAGGATTACAATCCCAAAAATTTGCAATCAGTTTTTCTTCTGCGCTTAGCTTATTGGTGACTTCATACACTTCCATCAATTGCTTTTCGAAGGAGGAGCCTTTTTCCAAATCAAAAGCAGCCATTGGCTTTGGCTCAAATTCTGACAGATTTTGGATAAAGAAAGGTCGAATTGTTCGCCATTCTGGTTCCACCGCTGCCATATATGCTGGTGGAGTGGGGTACCAAAATCCGGGGTCTTGCTTGGGCGTATAGCGTGTCAAGGTGGAAAGTTGCAGGTATCCGTCTTTTTTTGCGATAGCCATGACTTGCTTGGCTAGTTCATTTGCAAAGGCAACATGATTTCCCAATTCTTTTTTTGAGATCGTTTTTGCTTTGAGACTTTCACTGATCCACTTTTCTTGCTTTTCCTTCAAAAGGTAACCGGAAGGCATAATGGACTCGCCAACTTTCAGCATCGCCAGAATACCTGCGAATTCCGGGGATTGAAGTTGATCGGAGGGAAGTTCAAGTTTCAAATCAGCTAGGTAACTACCATCTAAAAGAGGTTGATGCTTGAATTCCGCCCCTTGTTCTCGCATCGTCAAATAAGAAGCTAACGTAGCATAAGCATAAATCCGAGCTGCAACAGGCGGACTTGCGACATCGGTGACCATTACTTCTGTCAAATGAAAAAGCTGCTCAGCGTAGATTTTTGGCCAGTTCACCGGCTTTTTTGCACCAAAAGCCGAACTAATAGCCAGGAAAAATGCTAAAATCAGAAAAGAGAAGGATTGCTGCTTTTTCATTTCAATTGATATGACTCAATAGCTTGTTGGTGGATTCCAAAAAGGATTTGCCTTGCTCTGCCGGTGTTTAACTCAAGAATAGCTTTAATATCCCCTTTAATCGCAAGTCCTGATTCGGCAGGAGAAATTGCGTGGAATTTACCTTTTCCATCTCCAATCAAGACCAAACCTAGTCCTGCATCAATCATACCGATTCTGATTCGGGTAAAGTTCTCATTACCTCCAAGAATTAAATCAAGCTTTCCATCACCGTTTACATCAGTTGGCAAAATAGCCCGAATTGGAAAGCTTTGCGCCAGTGTTGGGAGCATTTTTGGTATGAATTTCCCGCCTTGATTTTCTAGATAGAATGACTCCAAGGTATTAATTTCCAACACTTGAGCGGCTTCTAATTCTGTGGAGCTAAAGAGATTTGAAACTGTCGCATTTGCATAGCTGGCATAATCGGTAAATTTACTTCGCATGGAAACCATTTGGTCTAGGAGTTCATCCCTACTTGGAAATGGATAGGCTTTGTCTCCGATAAAGTATTCCAGAATCGGATCAATGGAGCCATTTTCATCAAAATCTGCAGCATACAATCGAATCAATTTTTCGTCTGAAGCTTCCAATTGTGAGTTGGTTCCAAAGTTTCCTGCGATCAAATCCAAGTCTCCATCCCCATCGACATCAGCTTTGGAGAGACTTCCCCACCAACCAGAAAGTGGCTTTTGCAAATAAGTAGAACTTTGATCTTCGAAATGGGATTTTCCTGAATTCACCAAAAAAGTCAAATTCATAAACTCTCCGGCCAGCACCAAGTCTTGCAAGCCATCCGAATTTAGATCCATTTCTAACGAGGCGGTTACCATTCCAAGCTTTCCTTCTTTGGGTAAGAAAGCTGTTGTTTGATCGGAGAAATTTCCTTTTCCGTCATTGATCAATAATTTGCTTTGAGAAATGATGGGGTATTTTCCGGGGATAAGCTTTGCCCCAACGAATAAATCCGGGAATCCATCTCCATTTGCATCAAGCGCCACGGCAGTGCCTGTGCTGAATTTGTAAGACGGGAAATTGGAGGTTTTGGTCAGTTTCCCAGTTCCATCGTTGAGGTAAAGCCGATCTTCCAGGGCTTCATCCGAACCGATGTAGTCCTGAAAACCACCGCTTCCTACAAAAAGATCTATCGCTCCATCTCCATTGAAATCTTCGAAAATCGCTACCGCATCGGTAAATTCGGGACTTGATCGGAATCCTGAATAAGAGGCCCATTTCCCATCTATCCAAGACCAGATTTCAGCAGCTTGGCCTTTGGTTCCACCAAAAAACACTTCCGGATTACCATCCTTGTCCAAATCTCCTTGTGCTAAAATTGGGCTGACGTAGCTAGGCATGGTAAGCATCAATGGTTGGCGCTTAAAGTCATTGAATCCCGCTGCCTTTGAGGTGAAAGGCGTAGGGTTTGAGCTTTTGCTGAGTAGGGGAGTCGGTGCTGATTTCGAATTGGTTGTAGCTTGTGAAGCTGTTGATTGGTTGATTTTGAGTGTTTGATTCGCTTTAATATTGGTAAGCAATTCGCTTTGCCCATTTGGCCAAACTAGCTGAATGGAGTCGATTTGATTGCTTTCACCCAATCCAAAATGCAATATGGGACTGACACTTGATTGGAAGCCTCGTACGGGCTGCTGCTCCAAAGTCTGTGTTTTTCCATCGGAAGTTAGCGTGACTTTAGAACCGACTCCCTTTGTATTTACCTGGCTTCCGACTAAGGATATTTTCAGGAAATTCTTCTTGGACGCATTATTTCTATAAATCCCAGCAGTTTCATTGAGATGATTGATGACCAAATCGAGGTCCCCATCATTGTCCAAATCAGCATAGGCTGCTCCGTTTGAAAAATTCTTCTCTCCAAATCCCCATTCCATCGATCGGTCTTGGAAGGTCAAATCCCCTTTATTTTCAAATAGATAATTGTGAACCGGCGTAGATGTCATGGTGGTGACAAGCTGTAGCGTGTCGGCTTTTTCACCCGCGACTGCCTGCTTAAAATAATAATCGCCTTTGTACTTAAGAAAATCTCGATTCGTGTAATCCCGATAATAGCCATTCGTCACCAAGAGGTCTTTGAAGCCGTTATTGGTTGCATCAAAGAATAGTGCCGACCAACTCCAGTCTGTATTTGAAATGCCTGCCAACTGTCCTATTTCAGAAAATAGCTCATTTCCCTGATTCAGCTGTAGCATATTTCGCATCTGCTGATGGTAAAAGCCACGCTGAATCATCAACGCATATTGCTCGTAGTTTTCAGGTCCGTATAAAAGCTTTTGTCTCTGATTATCTTCAGGAAGCATATCTAAGGTGTAGACATCCGGCAACCCATCATTGTCCAAATCAGCATAGGCTGCTCCGCTTGAAAAATTCTTTTCTCCAAATCCCCATTCCATCGATCGGTCTAGGAAGGTCAAATCCCCCTTATTTTCAAATAAATAATTGTGAACCGGCGTAGATGTCATGGTGGTGACAAGCTGTAGCGTGTCGGCTTTTTCACCCGCGACTGCCTGCTTAAAATAATAATCGCCTTTGTACTTGAGGAAATCCCGATTGGTGTAATCTCGGTAATAGCCATTCGTCACCAAGAGATCTTTGAAGCCGTTATT
>JBBQDY010000333.1:0-4005 GCA_038320155.1 Cytophagales bacterium | reverse complement strand
CCACTTCCGATCCGCATCTGTTTATGCCCTTCCACGAAGTTTTTCTGACTGGACTCGAAGTTAGACATCAATCTGGCCACCTCGTCGGCTTTAGCTTTTTGACCATCAATCTTGAAGCGATTGTTGTTAAAAATATTTTCTTTAAACGTGACGGTTCCTTGGGCTTTTAACTCACTAAGTATCCCGAAAAAAAGAAGTAGAAGAAAGATCTTTCGCATATGACCGCATTAATTAAGTCAAAATACGAAATTTATCTTCTTAGGTTAGGTTTTCAAAAGTTTTTCTAAAAAGACTCTGGCTAAAAATCAAACCAAAATTAAAAAAGGTCACTAAGTTAACTTCTCACTTCTGAGCTTACTTTAATTTGTGTATCCGTTCTGTTGCACGTAGCCAAATTTATTACTGATTTGATATGATAAATCCCCCTAGCCCCCTTTGAAAAAGGGGGAATTTGATCCGATTCCAATCAAGATTTTGTTTTAGATCGTGAGGTGCACTTATGAGGATACACATATACTATAAATTCTCTCTTAATTTTATTGGTGAATCCTTTACAAACTTTGCGGTTGAATCCCTTTTTCACAAAAAAGCCTCCCGAAATTCAGGAGGCTTACATTTTTATATTCCAAATGTCGATTTGATTCGATCCACATAATCTAGTTTTTCCCAAGTGAAGAGCTCCACTTCCAATACAATTTCGTCTCTATAAGGGGAAAGAAAAGTCTTGGTCACCACTTCATTTTGTCTTCCCATATGACCATAGGCAGCAGTCTCTTCATAGATCGGGTTGCGCAATTTCAGTCGCTGCTCAATTGCATAAGGTCGCATATCGAATAGTTGCTCAATCTTCTTGGCTATTTCCCCATCGTGAAGATCTACTTTGGATGTACCGTAAGTATTCACATAAATACCCATAGGTGCAGCAACGCCAATAGCATAAGATACCTGAACCAGCATTTCATCTGCAATTCCCGCTGCTACCATATTTTTAGCAATGTGGCGGGTAGCATACGCCGCAGATCGATCCACTTTAGATGGATCTTTTCCTGAGAAAGCGCCTCCACCATGAGCCCCTTTACCACCGTAAGTATCCACAATGATTTTTCTACCAGTCAAACCAGTGTCTCCATGCGGTCCACCGATTACGAATTTTCCCGTTGGGTTGATATGATAATTGATATCATCTGTGAAAAGCTTCTGAAGCTCTGGCTTGAGTTGGGCTTTTACTCTTGGAATCAAAATGGAAATGATATCTTTTTTGATTTTAGCAAGCATGGTCGCTTCCTCGTCAAAATCATCGTGCTGCGTAGATACTACAATCGCTTCGATTCGCTGCGGCACATTGTCATCACTGTATTCGATAGTGACTTGAGCTTTGGAATCTGGTCTGAGGTAGGTTATTTCTTGATTTTCTCTACGCATTAAAGCCAGTTCCTTAAGAATCATGTGCGAAAGATCCAATGCCAATGGCATAAAGTTATCAGTTTCGTTTGTCGCGTATCCAAACATCATTCCCTGATCTCCAGCTCCCTGTTCTTCTGGGTTTGCACGGTCTACGCCCTGATTTATATCTGAAGATTGCTCGTGAATTGCAGAAAGCACCCCACAAGAATTTCCTTCGAACATGTATTCACTTTTAGTATAACCAATGCGATTGATCACGTCGCGGGCGATTTTCTGAACGTCAAGGTAAATATCTGACTTTACCTCACCAGCCAGGAATACCTGACCCGTGGTAACTAATGTCTCACAAGCCACTTTAGAATTGGGATCAAAAGCTAAAAAGTTGTCAATCAGCGCGTCAGAGATTTGATCTGCGATTTTATCTGGATGCCCTTCAGAAACGGACTCTGAAGTAAATAAATATGCCATAAACTGGAGTTTGGAATGCTATTTTTAAGAAAGCCCAAAAATACGGGAACTGGGGGAAATAAAAAATTAGATAGGTAATGTCTGGATATTACCTTTTTAAATTCAATCTTTTTTATAAAAAAATCAGGAAAAGCAATATTCACTGTGTAATCGAGCGTAGTTTAGCAAAAAAAGAGAGTCTCTTGGGGAGACTCTCTTTTGGTTGAAGCTTTAACGACTAATTAAAAGCCAGAGACGTTTAATCTCCCACCTGTTACCGTTTTTCCTGCCAAAGAAGAGGTAGGCGTAGCGGAATTCAAAAGTGAGGCTTTAATCTGAGCAGCAGTAGCATTAGGATTAAGGGAAGCATAAAGCGCAGCAGCTCCAGATACATGTGGAGTCGCCATTGACGTTCCGTTGTAACTAGCATAACCTGATCCTACGGTAGCATTTTTACCCTTGCCACTTGCCACAGGTACGCTTGACCAAATACCAGAACCTGGAGCTCCAATATCTACCGTAGTCGCCCCAAACTGAGAGAAGCTAGACAATCCTCCGCTACTAGTGATAGACGCTACTGCGATCACATTCGGACTATCGTAGCTTGATGGATAGCTAGCTGTCACATCATTGTTTGTTGCTGAATTACCAGCCGCAGCAATAAATAAAATCCCCGCAACATTGGCTCGATCAATTGCATCCTTGAGTGCTTGAGAGTATCCTCCACCACCCCAGCTATTGTTTGTTGCTACTATATTAATACCATGTCTTGTTTTCAAGTCAGTGAAGTAATCCACAGCCTTTATTGCATTTGCTGATGTGCCACCCCGGCTTCCTAAGAATTTCGCTCCCATAAGCTTGACATTCCAAACTACTCCGGCAACTCCTTTTCCATTTCCTCCTACACCACCGATTGTTCCAGCTACGTGCGTTCCGTGATCGTCTCCTGTTCCATCAAATAAACTGCTATTGTTGCCATCGAAATCCCAGCCATACACATCATCAACTAGTCCATTGCCATCATCATCGACTCCATTTCCTGCTGTTTCACCTGGGTTGACACCTGCATTTGCAGCTAAATCCTCGTGAGTATACATATAGCCTTCGTCAATTATACCAACATATACAGTTGCACTTCCAGTTTTATTATTAGCCCAGGCAGTTGCAGCTTGACTACCGAATTGATTTCCCCCAGCTGACATTCCCCAGAGGGAGTTGTTGGTAAAATATGGATCGTTCGAAGTTGCAAAATGCTGATAGATCCAATTTGGCTCTGCATACTCAACTTCAGGCATTGATTTCAATTTTTCGATTGCCGCCATCGTACCTAATTTTGAATCTACCAGAATCAAATCTCCACTATTTCCGCCTTTTCTTGCATTCGCAAGCTCCATCGCTCCAGTCTTAATCTCCTCGACTATGCTCCCTTCGACCATTGCCAATATATCTGTAGAAATTCTAGAACTGCTAGACACTGTTTTTAACTTAATCAAAAGCTGACCCGGAACAAAATTTTGTTGCAGCGCAACTGTCGTTTTTTCAGATAAAACTGGATCATTTTCTGTGATCTCAGCGCAGGACACTGCTAATCCCAGCAGTGCCGGGAATACCATAAGACGTTTGTAGTTTTTCATAATGATTTTGGTTTAATTTTTTTTTGAAATTTATACTTTTAATTGAATAAAATTTCAAAAAATCATCATTCTGAAAAATATTTTATAAATACTCCTTAAGGTTTCCATTTTAAACAAAATGCATCTTATACCCTCTTTTTTCAAATTATAAGCTCTAAAAAATTCAATTCTCTATTTTAAGTAGTAATTTTTGAATTTTATAGTTTAAAAAATGAATCCTAAATAAATCCCTTTATTATTACAGCTCATTTCAAAACCAAATAAACTTTGGAATTTTAAGCTTATTTCATTTTGAACGAAATCATGTACAGTTCATATTTATTTTCACATTTTCTTCAAAAAGAATTTTTCTTTGTGTCCTTTAGCTGACTATGCTAACTTAATAAACTAATGAACTTTCACCAACCGCTATGAGTCGCTCCACATTACTGTCAATTGCATTAGTTTGCATCCTAGCTTTTTCCTGTAAAAACCTTCAAAATCCCACTTCTCAAACTGAAAAAATACAAGCCGAATATTC
>JBBQDY010000332.1:0-4005 GCA_038320155.1 Cytophagales bacterium | reverse complement strand
TTACCTACTGCTTACGACTATATCCGATTAGGTCACCCTTTATCTTGTGTATTGGAATGGGCAATTGCTCACTTAAATAATCTAAAGCCAGAAAATGTAATCAGTTTTTCATCTAAGACGGCTCCTATTTTGGCAGTTCTTCGGAAAAACTCATTAGATAAAAAGAACACTCAGATATTCTATACCGGTGAGCTGCCGGATTATTTTGATGCAGAAGTCCTACGAAATGTTTACAATTATAAATTTGATTTGCAACAGGTTAAGAAAGTAGAAGAGATTTCCATATTTGAGGGAAGTACCATTTTCATTGCAGAACAAGAAGAAATTGGCACTCTAAATCTCAACGCAAATGTTGACTTTTTTATCAGTTTGCATCCTTCCCTAGGAAGTATTCTGGCAGTAAATGGTGGAACAAATGAAAGTTACATATCAGAGATTCAGCATTTCCGAAGAAGAGAAACAATCGCAATGACGCCAGCCGATTGTCTGACTGCATTAGATGGTGTAGTAGGAAAGCCGTCTATTGATATGGAGAAAAATAATGTCCTGAGGGATCAAAAATCTGTCATAGATTCCATTAAATCCATTACTGGCACAGATACAAAGCCATTAGTTGGTTCTAGCGGACTATCTATTCAGTACGCGATTATGTTGGGGCTTATTCATGATGCACAAGAAAAGCACTCAGGCAAGGCTATCAAGTTTATTGTTCCTCCCAATTGCTATGGTGGAACAAATGACCAGGCAAGACGAGTTGCCGCAAGCCTTGATAATGTGGAAGTGGTGGATTTACCAGTTGATGGTGGTAATGATATGGTTCAAAGTATAGATATAGTTTTACATCAAATTGCTAGCGAAGATGCTATCCCGTTCATAATCGCCGAAATCCCAACAAACCCTCGAGTTGAAGTTCCAGATCTCATCAAACTAAAGGCAGTTTTAAGTAAGGTGCGTCATACAAGCAAAGGTGAAATTGCCATAGTTCCGGTTTTTATTTTAGATCAAACCTTCTGTCCCAATGTTCAATTTTTAAGTGAAAATGGAATACTCTCAACGGTCAGAGCAATTTCATACGCTAGTGGATCGAAATTTCCAAGTGGCGGGCAATGCACTGCTGGATACTGTGTCGCAAATAAAGAAGCGGAATCTTTGATGGAGAAAATAGAACTGCACTTACGGCTTTGTGATAATGAAGCGACAGCTCTCCAAATGGAAATATTAGCCAGACAATTGCCTTCCATGAATCAACGGATAATAGATGCTTATAAGAATACACGTGAATTCGTCAACTTCATTAAGGAGACTTTACCAACCGCAAAAATTAATTTTGTCTCAGAAGAATTGGCGAAGGAAGGATTTACACCTTCCGTATTTTCATTGGATCTTCCTACCAAAGGGAATACTGATGTGGAAAAAGAGGACTATAAAAGATCGTTAAATCTAAAATTAATCAATTTGATGATTACAGAAATCCCCGATGAAAGCAAGTTCTGTGTAAGCTATGGGCAGTTAAAAGGATGTTATTGGACCATACCTGCTACATCTACCCAAGGGACAACGAAAGAAGGCGATAAAGACTATATCGTCCGAGCATCTCTTTCTCCAAATATGGACCTTGAACTACACAAAAAAGTCTTTCGGAAGTTTGTTGGGCAAATTTGATATTTGGGAGGTGTTAAATCCAATTAAAACGTTTCTTTAGCCGAATGTTGTAATAATATAATATTGGGGAGTTTTAATCACACGTTAAACATAATAAGAGAAAATCATTAACTAGCCGAAGTATGAAACTACAAGACACAACAATTACCAAAGGATTTATTATTGCTGGATTAATGAACTCCACAGTTTTGGTTTTTTCAAGATTTTTTACAAATTCAACAATTCCTGAATTCGATCAAGATGTCATGTCCAATTTTGGATTACTGATGATATTAATTTGGGGATTAGCGTACATATCCATCGCAAAAAACTATAGTAAGGTAAAATGGCTTGTCGGAATATTTGCCATTGAAAAATTAATTTATGGTTGCGTTTGGATAAACTGGATCCTAAATAATACTATTTCTAATGTTTACGAAAAAGATGTAATGGCTGGAATGTTTTACTCAATTTATGGGATAAATGATTGGGTATTTTTCATCTTCTTCTTATTAGTATTTACCCAACTAACCAAATTAAAAAAATGATTTGTAAAGATGATCCAAAACAACTAGTTTTTCGGTTCAAGCGTGTCGCAACTTGACCGTCTCGAGAACAATTAAACCGTTCTTGTTGAGCCTGCGCCGTTCAATTCAGTTAGACTGGTAAAGTTCTTTTGGGATTGATTAGGAGTTAGATTTTTTTTTGTGGAGGAAGTAAGTTTGAAAATGGATGTCAAATCAGACTCTCGGACAGAATCACGATTTTCGGGAGAGAATATGCATGGGAAAATTCCTGATAAACTCAAGATTGCCTAGGTTATATCGTGTCTTTGGACGACTTGATGATATTGTAGCTTCATAGGATGCCCATACTTTTGCCGAAAACAGTGGCTATTTGTTCAAAATTGGCGAGTATTTCGGCAAAAGCTTCCAAATGAAATCAAGAGGTCTAGTGGAGGATTTCTTTGCTCCTTTGGTAAACAAGTGTGTTTCAGGATTGCGACAGGTTAAGATTGGTCTAAAATTTGCCTAATTGTAACTGCGCTTAAAACTAATTCATAGTTAGTGCAAAGCCGCTAAAAAACATGGCTTGGTTTGTGGCAATTGAGAGTTTAAATCTTTACTTTTGCTTCACCAAACAGAGATTCCTTAGGCAATTTCGCCGCCTATTTTCAAGCGAAAACACGTTGTGCGCAATCATATTGCTCATATACCACCCCAAAAAATACAATTAATATACTCTAAATATATAAAAATAGTGGAAAATATTAAGCCAAAAGCATCTGCTAGAGAATTAGATGAATTGAATGAAGACTTAGAAAACTATTTCGCTAATACTATTATTCCGCAATTATATGTAGACAGAAACTTCATACTAAGAAAATTTACACCTCCAGCTATGAAGCAATTTACTTTGACGCAAGAGGATATAAATAAGAATATTCAGGATGTAACAGACAACATTCGCTATCCAACTTTATTTGAAAATATAAACGAAGTAATTAATACAGGAGATATCCTTGAAAAGGAGGTTCAAACTACAGACAAAAGGTGGTTTCAAATGAATATTTTGCCTTATAAAGTCAGGAAGGAAAATAGAACGAACGGTGTCATCATAACCTTCGTAGATATTACAAAACGAATTGCTGTTTTGAACGAATTGGAAACATTAAATGCTGAACATGACACTTTACTCTATACATTGTCTCACGATATAAGGCAACCTCTTTCCACAATTGTGTTACTGGCAGACGAGTTAATGGAGTCGTATGACGATAAGGATACAGAACAATTTACCAATTGGATTGAAATGCTTAAAAGAGCCTCCAAGGACATGAAGAAATTAGTTGAGGATTTTACTAATCATGTTTTCGTGGAATCTGTTATACCCAATGAAGATGAACGACTGAATATTGAAGATATATTTCATGATGTAATACTTGCCTTAAGAAATGACATTTACAATCAAGGAATTGAAATAAAAACTCAATTCAGTACATCAGAAATAATGTTTTCAAGAAAAAATTTAAGGAGCATTGTTTTTAATCTTCTAAATAATGCCATTAAGTATAAAAAAACCGGCGAAAATCTATTAATATCAATAGCAACTGAGAAGCGGGAAGGATATGTGGTTCTTTCTATCACTGATAATGGATTGGGTATTGAAGAAAGAAACCACAAAACAATATTTAATAAATTTTCAAGAATAAACTCTGATATAGAAGGTACAGGAATGGGTCTGTATATTATAAATAGAATGCTATCCGATAAAGGAGGTAAAATAGAAGTTGAAAGTGCTATTGATAAGGGTTCAACCTTTAATGTTTATTTTAAGAGCGATTATTAAATTACAGTATTCCAG
>JBBQDY010000331.1:0-4010 GCA_038320155.1 Cytophagales bacterium | reverse complement strand
GAATATGAGACAGTTGATGGGCACCAATCTAACTGGACACCCGGTGATCTGCCTGCCAAATGGTTTTGATAAAAAAGGAAGGCCGACAAGCTTTACACTAATTGGGAATCTTTACGATGAGGGAAGTATTTTAGCATTGGCCAAAGCATTCCAAGCTGCTACAGATTTTGAGGAGCAACATCCTCCTAAGTTTATTAAATAAAATCTTTTGCGTCTATGGACTTTAGTGCGATTACAGATAAGGAATTTGATTCGCTTTATCCTCAAAAAATAAAAACGCTTTCCAGTACGCATTGGACTCCAGTCGATGTTGCAAAGAAGGCAATAGCTTTTTTAGGAACCGAGGGAATGTCTGTTCTAGACATAGGTTCGGGTGCGGGAAAATTTTGTCTTATCGCAGCGGCTAATTCCACTTCAAAAATCACAGGTGTTGAAAAAAGGGAACACCTGGTACAAATCTCCAAGAAATTAGCGTTAACCTATCAATTAGAAAATTTGACCTTCATTCATGACGACGTGATGAGTATTGATTTTGGAACCTATAGCAACTTCTATTTTTTCAATGCCTTTGAAGAGAACATTAATCTGAAAGACAGTCAAGACAAGGAAACTGAAATCAACTTTGATCAATACCACTTGTACATTCAATTAATTAAAGAGCGCTTTGATGGAGCTCCCCTTGGAACCAAAATTGTTACGTATTGCGGGGACTGTGCGGAGATTCCTGATAGTTATGTTCTTGTTAAATCCGCTAATAAGGGAAAGCTTAAATTTTGGTGGAAGAGAGAATAATGATTGATTTCAAACCTTTCCATTTGAAACCAGGTAACAGCATTATGCGAATCATTTTAATGGCACTCTTCAGTTTTTTGCTTTTTTCAAATGAAAGTAAAGGACAAGACGTAGTTTATGAGCTCAACTCCAATGGAGAATATTTTTCAAAGAGTGAATACCAATACATTGAAGTGATCGATAAAAGAAGTAATGCTTCCAAAATTGGGGAAATGTATGATTCCCAAGGTAAAAAACACGCCGTAAAACTGAATGGATCACTGGAAAAAGAGGTATTAGATCTTTTCCAAGAGAAAGTAAAAACTAACTCTAATACCTTTCACCGGATTCAAGTCCATGTGACACAACTTGAATTAAAAGAGAAATTTAACACTACCTCCAAACTATATGAAGGAGGTATTCAATTGAAATTGAGTTACTTTTTGATAGGTAAGGCTGATCCAATTCCCTTGGTAGATTTTTCCGGTTCATTAAACTTTAGAAGAACAGCTAATCGAAGTGATCAGATTAGAAATGTAGTCAATGAAATCTTCCATAAATCATTGGAATTTTTTGATGCTTGGGAAAAGGCCCAAAATCTGGGGAATCCCAGCTTGGCTAGAAAAGTCCGGTTAGAAATCACAGACAAACTAAGAGCAAGTAGCAGGGATACTGTCTTTTATACCCCAACCAGATCTTTGGTTTGGGATGATTTCAGAGAGTCCCCCCAAGTCACAAACAGGTTTAACGCCGCAATTTTTACAAGCTTCTCTATGGCTGGTACCTCTGTCGTGGAAGAAGGCACCATTGTTCAGGGCTTAGATTTTAAAATATATATGCTGCCAAAGCAGTCTTGGGTCAAAACTGCCAGTGACTATGGTATTGCCCATGAGCAATTACATTTTGATCTGGTGAGGATAGCGGTGGATCGATTGATTCATAAATTGGAAAATATGGAGCTTGATCCTGAATTTTTTCAAGCCACACTAAATGAGGAATTCCTAAATGCGCTCCGTGAACTGTCAAAATTTCAGGAGCTTTATGATAAACAGACTAGGCATGGTTTGGATACGAGCCAACAAGCACAATGGGAAAACCGAATTAAAAATGCGCTCAAAGGGGAATGGGATGAGCTAGAGATGGTCCTTAAGTTGAATGCTATTGCTTTCACTGACAACTTGCCCCAGCCTATATAATTTTCCATTTAGCCGGAATTGGATACCTCAATATTAGGAACCGACTTTGGAATAAATCTTTTTTCAGGCTATGAAGTGCAACCAATGTCTTAAGGAATGGCTCGGCTACTGCTGCAGTGAGTAAGTGGGAGGGAGAGTTGGGAGAAAGTACGGAGTTGGTATCATCTTTACTTTTAAAGCTGTCCCTTGATTTCACTAATCCCAAAAAGCACAACCTCAAAACTGGCATTGTAGAAATCGATCCAATTTACTGTTACATTAAAAGCAACACCCCAACAGGTAGCGCTATAGAAAATCATTTGCGATACAGTACAGAATCAAAATCCATATTTCGATAGGAGACAGTAAAACCTTGCTAAAAGAGGTTATAGATCTTAGCCGAAAAAGAGATGGATTTTACATACCCGCTGTTGAAAAATAAGGCTAAATCCATATTTTAGAGGAGCTAGATTCAGTACTGATTATTTTTAACCAGTTAACTCAAATAAAAAATGAAGTATAATTATGTAGGTAAAACAGGCTTATTGGTCTCTGAACTTTGCTTCGGAACCATGACTTTTGGAGGACAAAATGCCGGGATCTGGGAGAAGATTGGTAAGCTTCAGCAAAAAGAAGTAAATGAGATGCTATCTGCAGTCATCGAATCTGGGATCAACTTTATCGATACTGCAAACGCCTATTCCTTTGGTCAATCTGAGGAGTTATTGGGGCAGGGATTACTTGATCTTGGCGCAAAAAGAGATGAGATTATCATAGCCACCAAACTCTTGGCAAGGATGAATGATAAGCCAAATAGTACCGGGCTATCCAGGTACCATATTTTTAATTCAGTAGATGCCAGCCTGAAGCGCCTCCAACTGGAATACATGGACATCTTGTATGTACACGGAGTAGATCCAGCCACCTCTTTGGAAGAAATAGTCAAATCACTCAATGACATCGTGGCGTCTGGAAAAGTAAGGTATATCGCTATTTGCAACTGGCCGGCATGGATGGTAGCAAAAGCACAGGCCATCGCTGAATACCGAGGATATCAAAAATTTATAGGCTTGCAATATTATTACTCAGCTGTCAGCAGAGATATCGAACATGAGTTGATCCCAATGGCAGCAGCTCATGACTTGGCCATATTTCCTTGGAGCCCATTAGCCGGAGGCTTTCTTACCGGTAAATTCACTCGGGAAGGAGCTGATGCGGACTCAAGAAGGGCAGATTTTGATTTTCCTCCAATAGACAAAGAAAAGGCTTACAATTTAGTTGATGTTATGGATGAGATCGCGAAGGAGCAGGATGCCAGCATTGCTCAGATTGCTTTGGCTTGGGTAAGACATCAGCCAGGAGTCACCAGTACAATCATTGGAGCGAAGACAATGGAGCAACTTCATTCTAATATCGCTTCAATCGAAATTCAGTTGAGCGCGGATCAATTGAAGAAAATGGATGATGTCAGTCCACTTCCGATGCAATATCCAGGCTGGATGGTTGAGCGGCAGTCTGCTTATCGGAAGTAGAAAATCCAAATTTAATCCAGTCTGTCTTTTCGAATTTCTTGAAAAGCTAAGGCTGGATTTTTTTTGAAATATATGTGTATCCACTTAAATGCACGTAGCCGAATTTAAAACTGATTTGCTTCCTAAAATCCCTCCCGATATTCGGGACAGGCTCTTGCAGTCTTTGAGAAAGGGGGAATTCGATCCAATTATAAATTAGGATTTCGTTTTTGACGGGAACGTGCATCTATGAGGAGACATATATTGAAAAATTTGATTATCCGCTACTTTGCCAGTAGGCAGAAGAGGCAAGAATATAATTGGCGCATAATTGATAATTGGGCGTTTCGGTCTCCCCTGCCTACCGGCAGGCAGGCGTCTTTGGTCCTAATAAGCGAAGAAAATGAGGTTATTGGCATCATTGCGGATACCCATATTGTTTTTTATGTGAATCCGCAATGCTGCACGTAGCCAAATATATTGCTGACTTGGTTTGAAAAAATCCCCCTTTCCCCCTTTGAAAAAGGGGGAATTTGATCCGATTCCAACCAAG
>JBBQDY010000330.1:0-4027 GCA_038320155.1 Cytophagales bacterium | reverse complement strand
CGTCTAGGTTTTCAGGAAGAAAAATCTCCATTGATGTAAGGATCTCTGATTTTTTGAAAAAAAGGGTAAACTTTGCTCAAAGCCTTTATGTTTAACCCGCTTACCAAATCCACGCCATCCAGATCATGAAGAAACATTGCATTGAACTCGATCAGACCCGACAATTTTCAAAGTTTTTTCTTGACTATCTAAAAGGAGAGCCTTCTTTGGCTCCGTTTTACAGCCATAAGCCAGAGTTGGGGAGCTTCAAATATGCAATCGAAGCGAAGAAATTTTCAGCACATAATCGAGAGATCCTAGTCCGTAGCTTGAAGAAGCAATACGAAGGAGTGGAAATATCGGATGCAGTGGCATATAATATCGATAGGCTTGCCGAGCAGCAGACTTTTACCGTGATCACAGGGCATCAGCTAAACTTATTCACGGGACCGCTTTATTTTATTTATAAGATGGTCTCCACGATTAATCTGGCTAAGAAATTAAATGAGACTTATCTAGATCAGCACATTGTTCCCGTCTACTGGATGGCTACTGAAGATCACGACTTTGATGAAATCAATTATTTTAAACTAGATGGTAAAAAGTATCAGTGGAATTCAGATCAAAAAGGAGCAGTAGGAGATTTTGAATTGGACAATAGTTTCAAAGAATTTCTAAAGACCGTTCCCTTTGCTGCTGAGGAATTCAAATCGGCCTATTCAAGTTCTAAAACCCTGACTGAGGCGGTTCGGAAATATGTCAATGCGCTTTTCGGCGAAGAAGGGCTAGTCATTGTTGATGGCGATTCGGCAGCGCTAAAGCAGATTTTTAAACCTGTAATTCATTCTGACTTATTTGAACACACCCCTTTCGAATTTGCTTCTTCTGCCACTTCCAGATTGGAGGAACAAGGTTATAAAAGCCAGATTTTTCCCAGAGAAATCAATTTCTTCTATTTGGAAAAAGGAATCCGAGAGCGAATCGAGCGGACGGCCACAGGATTTACCGTACTAAATACAACGATTCACTTTTCTGAAGAGGAAATGGAGGAGTTGCTTCAAACACAACCTGAGCGGTTCAGTCCAAATGTGGTTCTGCGCCCACTTTATCAGGAGATGATTTTGCCCAATCTTGCCTATCTGGGCGGTCCTGCCGAAGTGGTTTATTGGCTTCAGTTGAAGGAAGTATTCCGGCATTTTGAAGTTCCCTTTCCAATTCTGTTACCCAGAAACTTCGCCTTGCTGTTGAATACTGCCGCTATTCGAAAAATGGAGCAAATGAACTGGAAACCTGAAGATCTTTTTCAGGATTTTACAGTTTGGAAAAAGGAATTTGTGCTGAACGAATCTGATTTTGATATCCTGATGGAAAAAGAGCGTGAAGTGATTTCCGGACTTTTTGATGAAAAAGGGAATCAGGCAATTCAATTGGAGAAGAGTCTTGCAGATTCTTTTGCTGCCGGGAAAGTAAGGACGCTCAAGATTA
Organism: Cytophagales bacterium; assembly: GCA_038320155.1. Taxonomy (GTDB): domain Bacteria; phylum Bacteroidota; class Bacteroidia; order Cytophagales; family Cyclobacteriaceae; genus Algoriphagus. The sequence goes on along the minus strand of JBBQDY010000330.1, from coordinate 2,563 downwards.
TTGATCAAATGAGCACAAAGCTTCGAAAAGCAGAAGAGCGGAAGCACGAAATTCAGCTCGATCGGGCAAAGAGTCTTGAGTCATTTGTGAAACCAGGTGGAAGTCCACAAGAACGCGTGGTGAATATGATGCAATTTTACCTCGGTGATCCAGAATTGATTCAGAAGCTTTTGGAATGCTTCGACCCCTTGGATTTCAGAATGATGGTATTGGAGCATGAATCCGAATAAAGCCGAACTTCGTGTGCTATTTAAAGAGAAGCGAAACCAATTAACGGAGGTTGAGTTAAAGAGGGGCTCCGAAAAGATCGCCTTGGCTGTTGCGGGTTTCTGTGAGAAGCACCCTGAATTGGATCACTTTCATCTTTTTTTTCCAATCCAAAAACTCAAGGAAGTGAATACCTTTTTAATTCGAGACTTATTAGAGCAGAGAAATAAAACTATTTATACTTCTGAGATAGGTGATTTGAACAATGAGATGGAAACAATTCTGGTACAGAGAAACACGGTATTCGACGAAGATCGATATGGAATTCCTGTCCCAAAGAATTTTGAGCGAATTTCACCCGAGCAAATTCAAGTAGTTTTCGTCCCGCTTTTGGTGGTAGATTATAGAGGCCACCGAATTGGCTATGGAAAGGGGTTTTATGATCGATTTTTGGCCAAGTTCAATTCGGAGGTCATCAAAATCGGGTTGAGCATTTTTGAGCCCATTCAGCAGATTCCAAGTGAATCTTTTGATATTCCGTTGGATTATTGCGTTACTCCAAAAAATATGTTTAATTTTTCAAAATAAACTAAATCGATTGTATGAAAAGGAGTTGCTTAGGTTTTCTATTTTCACTCATTATATATTTCAATTCATACACTACCAGTTCTGCTCAATTAGCTGATTATAATACCATGGTGGGTATTACAGGCGGAACAAACGTTGGAGGAACCGTTAAGCAATTCTTCACGGCCCAAGGGGCAGCCGATTTGCTGGTTTATAATCGATGGAATGGCTGGGTGGGCGCCTTGCTTTATGAGCATCACATGGATATTCGGGAATTTGAGGGGTTAGAGTGGTATGTTGGCGGTGGAGGTCATTATGGAATGTGGAAAGCCGGGAAAGGGGAACCGCCCTGGGTTTACAAGAGTACCCAAGACTATACAGCGTATGGACTTGATGCCATAGTCGGCTTGGAATACAACATTAATCGAAGCAATTTTTATTTTGGCGTTTACTGGAAACCCGCAATAAACTTCCAAAAATTTGCTGGCTTTTGGGAAGACGACGCAGCCTTCACTCTGAGATATTCTTTGTAAATATTTATTTTCTTCAATTTTTTGAACCGGTTTTTAGGATTTTGGCAGAAAACTCGAATATTCTTGCAAAAAACAAACCCGTCATATTTTTTTTGACATTTTTTTTCAAAACCATTTGTCTCTGTAAAATTCAAATGGAATAAAATTCTAAATAAATCCAAAAGATCTCTTTTTGAGTAATATTTTAGCATTTCAATCAAATAAAATTTTATTTTTTTTTATTTATCGAAATAAAACATTTTTCGAATTGAATCAAATTCCCATTTCCTCAGAATTTTGTTTTGCGAATGTTAATAAATCAGTTGATTTCAGTTAATAAGTGTTAACAAAAAGGACAAAACCGAATTATCGATTTTTTAACCCACTTACACTAGAAATCTACCGTTGATTTAAAAAATACCCTCCTAATTAAACAATAAATGCAAAATAAGTAACTATGTACGGTGAAATGGAAATATATAGGATTTAAAAAATATAAAAAGTAATTATAATATGTTTCACTTCAGTTTGTATTCGATTTTGAATTTCGCTAGAAAGGAATTTTATTTACAGATCAACTAAACTAAATACCTTATGAGAAAAGCTTTACTCTTGGTTGTTGCGCTTTTCACCTTAACCCTCAGTTTCGAGGTTTCGGCGCAGCAACTAGTGATTACCGGCAAGGTAATCTCAGATGAAGATGGACTGGGTTTGCCAGGTGCAACCGTCCTCGCGAAAGGCACAACAGTGGGTACTACCACCGATCTGGATGGTAATTATTCCATTAATGTACCTGCAGGATCCAATGCCTTGATTTTCTCTTTTGTTGGTCTTAAGACCGCAGAAGAGTCGATCGGTAATCGGACCGTTATTAATGTCACCCTTGCAACTGACGCATCTCAGCTATCCGAAGTGGTAGTAACAGCGATCGGTATTGAAAGGGAAAAGAAAGCCTTGGGTTATGCTGTTACTACAGTAGATGACTCACAGCTTGAGAATCGTCCTGAGCAAGACGTAGCACGCGTACTGCAAGGAAAAGTACCTGGTGTGAATATCACCTCAACAAACGGAATGTCAGGTTCTGGTACTAACATGGTGATCAGAGGTTATTCCTCAGCTACCGGTTCTAACCAGCCTTTATTCGTGGTTGATGGTGTTCCTTTCAACACCGCTACTAACAATAACAACGGTTTTACTACTGGTGGCGCCACAACTTCTTCTCGATTCTTGGATATCGATCCTAACAACATTGAGTCTATCTCAGTATTGAAGGGTCT
>JBBQDY010000329.1:0-4028 GCA_038320155.1 Cytophagales bacterium | reverse complement strand
AGAAGAAATAAGAATATAAATGTCGCATACGTGATAGATAGGCGTTTCGGTCTTCCCTGCTTACCGGCAGGCGTCTTCTTTCCTCAGTCCCAATAAGCGAAGAAATTAAGGCTGCTGGCATCATTGCGGATACCCGTATTTTGAGATTTCAGACTTTCCTTCTCCAACTAATTCACCCAATTGTTATTGTATGTTTGTTATCGCAGTTTTTACCAAACCTTATGTATTTTCAATTTTCTTTTCAAATTCAGAAATAAGTTTAATTCGATCCTACCTTAAAAATCACTTATGAAAACAGTTGGAATATTCCTATTCGATAGCGTTGAAGTGCTGGACTTTGCAGGCCCTTTCGAGGTATTTGCAGTAGGGTCAGAGTTGCGTGATTATCAAAAATATAAAGTGGTTACTTTTTCGTCAAATGGACTTAAGATAAGGGCCGTTAATGGATTGTCTGTAAATCCGGATTTTTCCATAGAGGATTTACCTCCAATAGATTACCTCATTATTCCAGGTGGAGATGGGACCAAGCAAGTTGTGCAGGAGGAGATAGTACTGAATAAACTTAATATTTTGATTAAATCAAGTCTGTGGACCATGACGGTTTGTTCCGGTTCTCGCATCCTTGCAAAATTGGGATTATTGGAAAACAGACCGTTTTGCACGCATCATATGGTGTACGAAAGTATATCATTGCTTAGTCCGACCGCTATCCCTTTTCCGAAGAAGCGATTTATTCAATCCAGTGAACGGCTTTTTACTGCAGCGGGAATCTCTGCGGGGATCGATTTATCCTTCTTTCTTTTGGAAGCTACCTTTGGTAAAAAACTTGCTAGGGAAACAGCGAAGTATATGGAATACACAAATTACCCGCTGCCAGTATGATAGCAAAAACCCCAAATCCCCCCTATTACGCGGTTATTTTCTCAAACTTGAGAACAGAGGTAGATTCGGGCTATGCAGAAACATCCGAAGAAATGGTTCGCTTAGCGAGCGAGCAAAAGGGATATTTCGGTCATGAAAGTGTCCGTGATGGACTGGGAATCACAATAAGCTATTGGAACACGCTCGAGGACATTAAGAATTGGAAGCAGGTAAGTGCTCATTTGACCGCTCAGCGTTTGGGCCGAGAACAGTGGTACAAAGCCTATAAGACTCGAATCTGCCTGGTAGAACGGGATTATGATTTTGAGCTTTGACTATTTTCGCAAAAATTAAAATGCGTAGCCGACGCTCAAGCCTCCATAAATAGGCCAAAAAATCCCATATCCGAAGAATGGCGTAATACTAGCCCGAAAGACAAATCCCCCATTCACTGGTTCGGAACGATAGCCAAAAGTCATATTCCCCACTAATAAATTTCCCGAAGTACTTTTCTTTCCTATTCTTGGAATATCGGCTTGGCCAGAGGCCCTAATGTAGGTCGTTCCAAGACCCATTTCAAAATATTTCCCTTCACTGCCTAGAAGGTAATTAATGCCTACAGGAAAGGTAGCTACAGAAACGCCATCCACCCCCAAATAAGATCCACCAGCTTTGAATCCTAAACCATCGAAGCGGTTTTGAAATCTTTGATCATAATTCAAAGAATAGCCAAATCCATTGCCTAAAACTTCTAGATAGACCGCACGACCTTTTGTACGATCTACGCCATCAGAATAAGATTGCGAATGAGCAAATGAGGTTAATCCAACTATAAGGATTAATGTAAAGAGGTATTTCATAAGGGCAGATTTAGAATGCATATCCGAAACCAATTCCTGCATAAAGCGGCCAGAATCCGTTATTGTTGAAAATCGGATTCAAATTCACCTTCCAAGTGAATCCTCCGTCAACAGGAATTCTTCGATAGCCAAAGTTCATCGTCCCCATTACACTCGGAGATCCATCCACATCGAGGATGAAACTATAAGAAGAACGATTAAACTCTTGGCAGATATACTGCCCTGTGTTTTGATCAAAATACCCTGAAACACAATAGTCTTGGTAGTTATTGTCAAAGGCGAAAAAAGTAGCTCCTATACCGACTTCAAAGAAGTGAACCCCTTTTCCATATAATCGATTTAGCATGATCGGTGCCGAGAAGAATGATTGATCGGTAGTGGTGTATCCACCCAAACCTACTCTCATCCCCCAGCCTTCCTGCTTCGTAGGATCAAATCTGAAATCGTAATTAAAACTGTAAGGCAGACCCGCACCTCCTAATTCCACGTAGATAGCCTTTGTAGGCAAAGAAGCTTCCTCTAGTTGAGCCATTGCAGGCATACCTAGGAGAAAAAGAATAATCACTGAGAGAAGGTTTTTCATAGTAATTTTAGGAATAATTAATACGTTAAATACGGTCAAAATGCGGAATAGATACGCTGATTTTGCTAAATTTTAATCAAATATATTTGATAGCGCTGGGTTTCAACACCAGATTAAACTAATTAATAGATGCTAAACTTTAAGTCATTGATTTTTAGTCAAAAAAAACTTCAAGCTACACTCTTGCTTTCGCTCAGCTATATGGGGCTTTTAATCTTGGGGGCTTGCATAGAAAATGTTGATTCTAATCCTTTTGGAGAATGTGCTAAGTCCGGACTGAAATCTAACCTGAAAGATTTCGAAGTTTTGTACGAACCTTATAAAAACGAAAAGTATTCGGCAGAATCAGATCAGGTGCGATTTAAAGATTTCAGGTTCAATCTCCGACTAGCTATTGAGCAGATTAGCCAATCTTCCATCACTTTTGATTTTCCTGGAAATGCTTATGCGCTATCCTGTGCTCCCATTTATGATATTCGCAACGTATCCAACATCGCTATTATTTTGGCCGCGCCCTATGAAGGGATTCAGACTGGAACTGATATTTCTTATTTATTTATAGCTCAAAATGACATCCGGCTTTCAGAGTTTAGAGATTTTTCTAAAATCTCAAATTTCATCTCTTTGACCTTGCAAACAGCGCCAACTTCCAAAACTCAATTGAAAACCAAGACGATCGTATTTTTCAAGAATGGAACCCAAAAACTCGTCGAATCCACCTCACCCACTTTGCTACTTAATTAATCATGCTCAAAAGAATATTTCTAGGTCTTTTTGCAACAGCAATGATCTTTGTCATTGTTTATATGCTGGGACCGAAAGTAAGTACTCAAGAACTTATCATAGAATTCCCAAAAGTTCCGACCCGAATAAATGAGCTATCAAAATACGTAGTTACTCGAGAAGACAGCGTAATAGGCTTAAAGGAAGGTAATGAAGCGTATATCGTCTGGGCAGATAGCGCTAATAAGAGCAAAACACCCTATTCGATTGTTTATATCCACGGCTTCAGCGCCAGTCCCATGGAAGGCGATCCGGTTCATCGCTTTCTCGCGGAACACTTCGGAGCCAATCTTTTTGTAACTCGACTTCCGGAGCATGGAATCAACCGTAAAAATGGAATGGAGCACCTGACTGCCCAAGCTCTGGCCAATGCAGCTGGAGAAGCTTATCAGATCGGAAAAAGTCTTGGGGATGAAGTGATTATTGTCGGAACATCCATGGGAGGAGCGTTAAGTATTTTGCTTGCAAGTCAGCAGCCCGATATCAAGGCTTTGGTACTTTATTCTCCTGCTATTCGTGATAATGGACAACGTTTGGAAGCATTTTTCTCGCCTTGGAGCAAAAAGGTGATGGAAACGACCATGATGGATAATAAAGTCCTTTATCAAAAACGTCAAGGGGAGAAGCTTGCCTATTGGTCGGATCAGATTCACTCCAATGGCTATGAAAGTCTGGCAGTGTTGATGTACAGCGAAATGAATAAGCCTACTTTCCAAAAGGTTACCCAACCGTTATTCCTTGGCTATTTTTTCAAAAATGAAGAAGAACAGGACTTTGTTGTTTCAGTACCTAAAATGCTCGAAATGTTTGATCAGGTGAGAACACCGGCAAGTATGAAGTTCAAAAAAGCTTTTCCAAAAGCCGGTGACCACGTAATTGCAAGTTCGGTTACTTCAAAAGACTGGGAAGGTGTCATGTTTTCTACCATTGACTTTTTGGAA
>JBBQDY010000328.1:0-4042 GCA_038320155.1 Cytophagales bacterium | reverse complement strand
TTTTTTTTGAACCACATACCTGTCTGCCGTAGGTAGAGTTCACATAGAGAACATAGACACATAGTTCAGGAAAAAATAGAATTATTGAGGTAGAGCGCTGAAGGCGCGCGATATATCAGCCGTGGGCACAGCCCATGGATTAGATATCGGAAGTTAATTTCAAGTTTTGGCCGAATTGGTGCCAATCGAGCAAAGGAGGATTCGCCAAAACGCATCCGGTTTGATTTTTTTTTCAAAAATGAGTCACAGAAATCATCAAAGTTGTACAGAGAATTTTTTTTGAACCACATAGTTCACATAGAGAACATAGGTCTAAAACTGATTTGTGTTTTTTATGGGATTAATGATCACTAGATCGAAATTCGAGATTACATCAACGTAATCATCAGGATTCGATAATACAACAGAAAGATTGAGAAGGACAAGAGAAGGAATATCGCCTACGTGAGTGTCTTCACTCACAAAATGTTTTTATCGCCCAAAATTACCGCTCGTGGTGAACGATCCATGGCGAGGAGACTGGGATAGGAGGTAAGGGCGAAAAATCTTTCGCCCATCTAACCCGAACCTAAATCCCAACCTCAAATCCCGGTATAATTCCAAGGGGTGATTTTGCGAAGCTCTTCCTTAATCTCGTCGGATACTGCCAATCCAGAAATAAAAGTAGCGATGGATTCAGCAGTGATTTTGGTATTGGTTCGGGTGAGGTCTTTCAGTGCTTCGTAAGGTTTTGGAAAGGCCTCTCTACGCAACACCGTCTGAATTGCCTCAGCGACTACCGCCCAGTTTTCTTCCAAATCTGCATGGATTGCAGCTTCATTGAGTTCCAGTTTGCCGAGGCCTTTTTTTAGCGATTCTAAAGAAATCAACATATGTCCCAGCGGTACGCCGATGATTCTAAGCACGGTGCTGTCTGTAAGATCACGCTGCAATCTTGAAATCGGAAGCTTGGCAGCTAAATGTTCCAAAAGTGCATTCGCAATCCCAAGGTTTCCTTCCGCATTTTCGAAGTCAATAGGATTGACTTTATGTGGCATAGCGGAAGAACCGATTTCCCCTTCTTTGATTTTTTGTTTGAAGTAACTCATTGCCACGTACTGCCAAACGTCTTTCGAAAGGTCCAAGAAAATCGTATTGATCCGCTTCAATCCATCAAAAATGGCGGCCAGATTGTCGTAATGCTCGATTTGAGTCGTTGGATAGCTCCGTTCTAATCCTAGGTATTTGTCTACAAAATTAAAAGCGAAATCATTCCAGTCAATAGTTGGATAGGCGACGTGATGAGCATTCATATTGCCCGTGGCACCGCCAAACTTCGCAGAGAAAGGAACTTGTTCCAGCAATTCCATCTGACCTTTTAGCCGAGCTACAAAAACATATATTTCCTTTCCAAGCCGAGTAGGAGAAGCAGGCTGACCATGTGTTTTTGCCAGCATTGGAATTGATTTCCATTCCTCTGAAAGGTCACTCAAAATCTCCATGACTTCTTCGATGACTGGATAAATCTCCTCATGAAGACCTGTCTTCAGCATCAATGGCGTTGCCGTATTATTGATGTCCTGGGAGGTCAAGCCAAAATGGATAAACTCCTTGTAATCATCCAACCCCAACAAATCGAACTTTTCTTTTAGAAAATACTCCACCGCTTTCACATCATGATTGGTGACTTTTTCGGTGTCCTTGATATGCTGTGCATCTTCCAAAGAAAAATCAGTCACCCAAGACCGAAGGGTAGGAAATAGCGAATGATCAAATGCTTTCAACTGAGGCAGGGGGAGTTCACACAGCGCAATGAAGTACTCCACTTCCACATGCACTCGGTACTTGATTAAGGCAAACTCAGAAAAATAAGCGCGAAGTGGGGCAGTTTTGCCAGCGTATCGGCCGTCCACTGAAGTGACTGCCGTCAAAGCATTTAATTCCATTTGAATGATTCTTTTGGTTTTAGGATTTCAAAGTTAATTTTTTGGAGTCGAAATTTGGGTGAAACTTCACTAAATGCCGATTTAATAACGAATTAATCCGAACCACCTTTGCCCCTCGTGAGTTAACCTTATCAAATAATTAAGTCCAAGATCGATAATTTCAACTTGGGTGTTAATTTTGCAAGCGATTTAAAAAAGATAAAGCACATATTCCGAATGTTTAATTTATTCAAGAAAAAGAAGGAGGAGGTAAAGGCCAATTCGTATTTACCACTGAAAGTGAGGGAGGTAGTCAAAGAAACAGCAGATACAGTCACCCTGTATTTTGAGCAGCCGGAACCATTTTTAGAATATAAGCCAGGTCAGTTTTTGACAGTGATTCTCGACTTTAATGGAAAAGAAGAGCGCAGATCTTACAGTCTTTGTACTTCGCCTTTTGTCGATCCTTATCCTGGAATTTCAGTGAAGCGAGTAAATAGTGGGCTGTTCTCCAATTTTCTTAATGAAAAAATCTTCCCAGGGAAAACCATCAACATGCTGGCTCCGATGGGAAATTTTACTTCTGATTTTCATTCGAAGAATCAGCGTCATTTCTTTTTGGTTGCTGGTGGAAGCGGAATCACCCCAATCATGGGAATTTTGAAATCTCTCTTGGTCAATGAGCCAAAGTCGAAAGTGACCTTGCTCTACTGCAGCCGAAATGAGGAACAAATAATCTTCAAAAAGGAATTGGATAGATTGACTGATGCAAATCCGGACAGGCTTCAAGTTATTCATAATTTGAGCCAACCCTCAGATGTCTGGACTGGATTTCGTGGTAGATTGACTAAAGAGATTATTCAGACTTTGGTTGAAAAAGCCCAAAATGAAACCGATTTTGAAACTGAATATTTCATCTGTGGCCCTGACGGAATTATGGATTCAACACTTGAAGTGCTGGGTCAATTTGACGTTGCCAAAAATAAAATCCACCGGGAAAGCTTCTACTCCGCTGCGGCTGATAAAGCACATGAGGCTGCTGTAAGTGGTGACTTGGGAGGATTGACTCGCGAGGTGACTGTAGAGCTTGAAGGAGAAGAACATTTAATTACTGTCTCTCCCGACAAGACAATTTTAGAATCGGGCCTTGCTCAAGACTTGAACATGCCTTACAGCTGCCAAAGTGGTCTTTGTACTGCTTGTCGAGGAAAGCTGATCAGTGGTGAAGTGAAAATGGATGAAGATGCGGGCTTGAGTGAAAAGGAAATTGCTTCAGGATATATACTGTGCTGCGTGTCTCGACCAATGACGAGCGATGTGAAGGTGAGGATAGAGTAGGGCAGTCTTCAGTTGGCAGTTTGCAGTAGGCAGTTTTCAGTTTGCAGTAGGCAGTTTTCAGTCTGCTAACCTTTGAGGTTTTTTTTTCAACCTCGAAGGTTTGTACAGTGTTCAGTCGGAGTCTGCAAAAGCTACCGGTATGAGTAAATAGTCGGCGATTACTAACCTGTGAGGTTTTTTTTCAACCTCGAAGGTTTGTTCAATGGACATCGGCGATAACTATCGATAGCAGTAGGCATAGAAAAATAAATTTAAGAAAATTGGAAGTATCAGAATTACGTCGAATTTATAAAAGTGCCGAGCAATTGATTTTGGTCCTGATGGCGGTGGTTTTACCGATTTTTGGGATGATTTATCTTTACCACAATTCAGGCAATCTCAATTGGGATCTTCCCGAAATTCCAGCCATAGCCGAGCAGATCTTAATAGGATTTGGAATTGGCTTGCTATTGGTTCAATTCTTACTTTTCCGCAAACGGATCAAAACGAGTTTTTACACTGAAGAACTGATCTTAAAGCTGAGAGCTTACACCAACGCTACGAAAGAACGCTATGTGCTGCTATTCTTTATTTCCTTGATCAGTTCTGTTGGATTGCTATTTTTTGAAAATGCGGTCTTCATCATAATTTTCGCAGTGACTTTAATTTTCTTTTCCGTAGGAAAACCTACCCCAGATCGGATCAGCAAATTGCTCAAACTGGACAAAGATCAGAAGGAGCAGATTCGTCTTGCTTCCAGACCTGATTAAATGAAAAGATGGCAGGTGTCCGTTGTTTGATAACAGGTGTCTGGCGCGTGA
>JBBQDY010000327.1:0-4044 GCA_038320155.1 Cytophagales bacterium | reverse complement strand
TGAAAGGATGAGGTATGGGATAAAGTTTCGTGGGCAAGGGCGGTGAGCATTCCATCTTTCTTGGCTCCAATTCGCATTTTTTGCTCATTGTGCTGCCGCATGGTTGTATTGGTAAACATTTGATGGCGTGTCACGGTCAGTTGAACTGGTCTGCCTAGCTTCTTGGCAGCCATGATTGCTAAAATTACGTGGCGCTCTGTATTCAATTTCGACCCAAAACCTCCACCTACATAGGCCGCAACAACCCTCACATCCTTTTTGGGAATCTGAAAAGTATCCGAAATTACGATGGTAGAATTATCCACCATTTGCTGACTCGAGTAGGCCAATACTTTACCATTATTCCAAGTAGCGATCACAGCATGCAATTCCATTGGATGATGATGTTCAATGGGAGTATTGTAAGTGGCCTCCAATGTTTCATCGGCCGCAGCCATCCCAGCATCCATATTTCCCCGCGAGAAATCAGAACTTTCGTTGGGTTTATAGGCTTTAGCTCTGGATTTATCAAGGTGAATATCCGGGGTTTCTTCTTTATATGTAAACTTTACCAGTCTAGCGGCATACTGTACCTGCTCAAAGGTTTCTGCCACTACAAGTCCTACATATTCACCGTAGTAATGCACTTTGTTACTTTGCAAAACCGGAGCAATGGTCGTGGTGTCCGATACCGGCAACTCTTCTTCAAAATCTTTAAGTTTTTCGGCATTCTTATGGGTTATTACAGCAAGCACCCCATCTGCTTTTTCAGCTTCCGAAGTATCTATCGATATGATCTCACCTTTAGCAATGGTGCTATTGATAGCCTGCGCGTAAACTTTATTTTCAACAGGAAATTCTGAGGCATATTTAGCCATTCCCATCACCTTCAATCTCCCTTCAATTCTGTCGATTGGTTCTCCTATTCCTGATGCTTTTATAATTTTCATATTCGTCGTTTTGAGATTGGTTAAGATTTTCTTGCGTAAGCCTGGGAAAGGGCTCTAACAATCGCTTTTTTGCCCATTTCAACTTTATACTTATTATCCTCGAATGGCTTCGCATCTTTCATTGCCAGGTCAGCTGCCGCCTTAAAAGTTGATTCATCTGGCTTTTTCCCAATAAGGAATTTCTCTACTTCTTTAAATTTCCAAGGCTTGTGGGCAACTCCTCCCATAGCCAATCCGGCCTTGGCAATTTTACCTTCCTTCACCTGTAGTCCTGCTGCTACCGAAATTATAGCGAAGGCATAACTGGAACGTTCACGAATCTTTAGGTAATAATAGTGCTCTGAAAAGTGCGGTGTATCGAGGTGGATCGCAGTGATTAATTCTCCAGGCATCAAAGTAGTATCTTTCTCCGGCTGACTTCCCGGTAATCGGTGAAACTCGTCAAACGCGATAATTCTTGCTGATCCATCTGGTGTTTGAACTTCAACCGTGGCTCCCAATGCCGCTAAAGCTACACACATGTCGGAAGGATTTACTGCAATACAACTGTCACTGTATCCAAAAATGGCATGGAGAGAATTCATCCCTTTTAATGCACCACATCCTGATCCCGGCTCGCGTTTATTGCAGGGCATTGAAGTTTCAAAAAAATAGGGACAACGTGTTCGTTGCAAGAGATTCCCCCCGTTTGTTGCCATATTCCTGATCTGTGCCGAGGCTGCGGAAAGCATTGACATGGAGAGCAAGGGATAATTCTTGCGAATTTCAGGATGATTGGCGGTCTCAGCGTTATTGAGCATTCCGCCTATGGTAAAGCCTCCTCGCTCGTTGGGGGTGATTTTTTTATAATCCAGACTGGCCACTTCGATCAGCTGATCCGGGCGCTCTACATCTTCTTTCATCAAATCCAGCAGATTTGTACCCCCTCCCAGATAGTGAGAAGTGCTGCTGTAACTCTGAAGCGCTTGTTCTTTATTTTTTGCACCGGTGTAAGTAAATGGTCTCATCGTAGTAAGTGTTTTCGTTCTAAAAATTGTGTGTGATTAGTTGCCCTAAGCGTTCTTTGCTTTTTCCATCTGTTCCGATGTAGCAAATTCCCAGGTTGGCATTTCGTCGTCACCGGAATGAACTTCCTTAAAAGCCTGAACAATATTATTGTAAGCTCCGCACCGGCAGATATTGCCGGACATACGTTCTCTGATTTCTTCTTCTGAAAGCGTTAAGTCTGTTACCACCTTTCGAAAATCATCTGTCACGTAACTTGCTTCGCCACGTTTTGCTTCCTCGAGAAGCGCCACCGAAGAGCAAATTTGTCCGGGAGTACAATAGCCACACTGAAAACCATCATGTTTTAAAAATGCCTGTTGCATCGGGTGTAGCTCCCCGCTCTCTGCCAGTCCTTCAATGGTAGTAATTTCTTTACCCTCGCAGGTAGCTGCAAGTGTGAGGCAGGACAATATTCGCTTGCCATCCACTAGCACGGTGCAGGCACCGCATTGCCCGTGATCGCAACCTTTTTTTGTGCCGGTGAGTGCCAGTCTTTCGCGTAAAGCATCTAATAAAGATGTCCGTGAATCCAAATTCAGCGTTTTTACCGCCTCGTTTATTCTAAGATTTACTTTTACTTCATTAAGCAACATGATTGGGTTATTTGGTAAGCCTTCTGACGCACTGGCAAAAACTTCTGACGTAAAATAAGTCGCCGCCCAGACGCTCAAACTGGCGGCAGAAATCCCTTTTAAAAATTTCCTGCGAGATGCTTCCGTTAAGCCGAGCTTGTCAAAAATTTCCGCTTCATCTTCGCTTAGCTTATCCAACTCTTTTTGATTGTTCCATTTTTCCATTTCGGTCATAAGCTCTTTTTTATATTATTCTACTTTAAAATATTTGTGTCTCCACATTTACACAATTGAACAAATTAAATTCCCCACACCTCGACTCAACTTCGGTCACCTATCATCCCCGCCTGTCATTCGGCAGGGGTCTTCGGTCCAGAAAAGCTAAGAAATCCAGGGTTACTGGCCTCCTTGCTGATAATCATATTTTACTTTACCTAAGCAAGGCATTGCTTCACCTGTTTTACAATGTTTGCAGCGTTTATGCCCGCTTCATCTAACAGTTGTTCCATTTCACCTGATCTGGAGATTTTATTTACTGCCATCTTGATGAACGTGTGATCCACTTTACCCAAAGCTGCATGGGCAAAGTCCCCCATTCCTCCGTGGGAATAATGATCTTCCACTGTGATCAAAATTGGCAGTGCTGTTTCTTTAAGGCTGCTTTTAAGCGTTTCAGCATCAATGGGACTGATCGAGTAGCAGTCAACTATTCTGATTGGAATCCCCATTTCATGTAGTATTTCCCATGCTTTCAATGCCTCAAATACGGTGATGCCCGTAGCTGCCACGGTAAGCTTATCTTTTGAGGACTTTTTGAGAACCTTCGATCCGCCTATCTCAAACTTATCTTCATCAGCATAAAGAATCGGCGTTTTAGGCCTGAGTGTCCTTAGGTATGTCATCCCCATATGAGCCAACATAATTGGAATTAAATGGGCAGTTGACACCGCATCACACGGCTGCAAGATCACTACATCGGGTTCGGAGCCAAACAAGGCTATATCTTCCAACCCCATCTGGGAAGGTCCATCCTCACCTATCGAAACTCCTACATGTGATCCTACAAATTTTATATTGGCTTCTGAAACACGCGCCATCCTGATTTGGTCTGCAGCTCTGGATAAGAAAGCTGCAAAAGTTGCGACCACAGGTATTTTTCCCAATCTGGCCAATCCAACTGCGACCGTGACCATATTCTGTTCCGCTATAAAACACTCGACAAATCTCTCTGGATGTGCATCCATGAAATCGGTAGTAAAAGTTGAATTCTTAACATCAGCATCAAGACCATATATCTTTTTGTTTGACTTACCCTGATCGGAGAAAACTTCTCCAAAAACCTCTCGTGTCGCATGTTTCTTCTTGGAATCGAAACTAATTTTTGAAGGAGTTAGCACTTGTGGATTATCAGCAGTACTTGTTTTGTCGGGAGAAATGAGTTCAAACCTAAGCTTGTCGTCCAGCTCACCCAATTCATCAAGCGCTTCTTTTAGCTG
>JBBQDY010000326.1:0-4050 GCA_038320155.1 Cytophagales bacterium | reverse complement strand
TTGAAAGCATTTTCTATTTGTGCAATAATACTTTCGGAACTTATATGTGTTAAGAATGAAGTGAATTGTTCAACAAAGGCATCACCGTCAACATTACAGTAATCCTTTTCTTTGATGATATCACGTTTTAGTTTTTCCCATTCCTTTGTTCGTGCCAGAATATTAAATCCGTGCCTAATCGTATTTATTCTGGAATCCGTTTTACTTGTTTTATAGTCTGCTATTTTCGGAGTAATTTGCTTAAATCGAGAATCAACGAAACGTATAAAATCTTCTCGACCAGTTTCTATTTCCGCATCTCTTAGCTTTTCAATTTCAACTCGTTTTACAATACATTCAAGAAGAAAGCTGATTTTATCAGACTTCATTTTCCTTATGAAAGAAACTAAAACGGGAATTTCGTTTGTATCAACAATAGAATTAATTTCTTGGATAATTAAGTCTTTAATCTTCCCTTGCTCTTTTGTAAGAATGCCTTTTACATTTTCCATTACAAAGTACTTAGGCTGTAAAATCTTGATTACTCCAAGGTAATGGGAGAATAAATCATCCTTTTTGTCAAACTTTTTTCGTTTTCCAGCAAGGCTAAAACTTTGGCAAGGAGGCCCACCGCAGACAACATCGATTTTTTTATCTCCAATTTTCTGAAGAAAGTTGTCGAGAAAATCAGGTTCAGTAATATCCTGTCTTAAGAATTCTGCATTTAGCCCAAGTTGGTGATTATAACGAACAACGTGAGTTAATTCACAATTTTCGTTGATATCATTCGCTGCAATAAAATCAAAAAACTTGTTATTTACTTCAGCTTGTAAAAATCCTTCACTAAAACCACCAGCCCCAGCAAATAAGTCTACGAAAGTGAATGATTTGCCGTAAAGGGAAACTTGCTCTTTTACAATATTAACAAAGTGATTTTCTTTATACCCTTCAATGTGTTGAGTTAGTTTTTCTTTGATTTCTTCCTGTGAAAATGTCTTTTTACTTGAATGGTGCAAAAGCTCGTATGCACGATCTTTTAGAAAGTTCAGATAGTGATTTATTTCAGCAGTTTCTGCCGAATGGCTTAGGGCTTTTTGATTTTTCTTATCAAAATATTCTGGTGCAATTTTTTGTCCTGTAGCCAATTTGATTTGACTTCCATTACAATTAATCCTTAAGTGAATAGGAGCTAGCCCCTTTTTATCAGTTTTATCGAGATAGAAATTTATAGTAGCCATTTTTACGGACATTTTTACGTACACGGACAAATTTACGGATGACTTCTTTTTATCCTAACACAAATAAAATATTATCTGAATTTTGGCATTAACTGTCTGAAAGTTCTCATACCAACTCCTTTAAATCCACTCGCTCCCTACTAGAAATACCAGCTTCGATCATCCTAATGCCCTAAATAATATCCGTGCTGGCCATCCTGCCCTTGGGGTTGGGGAAGATAATCAATCGATTCAAAAAGTTACATTTTTAGTTGATGAATTGTTTTTTCATGTTGAACCAGAGATTTCATTTGGGTAACGGTTAATTGGTTCAGCTGGATCATGCGTTCAGATTGGGTGATTTCTTGAGTCTTTCTGCTCGATATTCGCAAAGTCTTTTGGGTTTGGGCTGGGAGGGAGGATTGCTTCAGCTTTCTAATTCAACTCACCTGGCTCAAATTTTAGCCTTCGGATCTCCACTTAGGCTTGATTGGACTAGCTCCGCCATGAACTTGGCAAAGGGTGCAATATCACGGTGTACGCTTGCACTTTCCAGTGCGCTCATGTATCGTTCACGTTCTTCCACTGGTATGACTGTCCAAGGGTAGCCACCGGAGATGAGTAGGACGTTCATGAGAAATCGCCCGATACGGCCATTACCATCCATGTACGGATGAATAAAGACAAACATAAAATGGCCCAACACAGCGCGCACACTGGCTTCAGGTTCGTTTTCGAGCAATTCAAATAGTATGGGCATAGCATCTCGTACGTGGTCCTTATGAAGAGGCAGGTGCCGTGAGTTTGCAATATAAACTTGGTTTGTTCTGTATCCGGCTAAATCGGAAGGTCTTAAAATACCGATGGAAACGCTGGGTGAGAAAAGTGCTCGATACCAATTACCAAGATCTGCATCTGAAACGGATCCAGCATTTTTACCCGCTAGTATTTTTATAATACTCCGCTCTACGGCTCTGAATGCCTCCCAATACCCGCGAGCTGCCATAGCATCTTTGTGTTTTCTATTCGATTCATTGTCTTTTGCATTCCATGCTCCGCTGCGAACCCGCTCGATCAACTCAGCACTTACGACATATTTTTCGATGGACAAGGAATGGTAAGCATCAGTGGTATATATGTCCTTAATCTGCGAAAGCGTTGCTTCTGGATCTAAAGCCATTCCGGGTGCTTTTGGGAAAATATTTATTACGATTGGCCGCATCGCTTCCCACATCAAGCGAATGCGGTTTACATAAGGAGAAGCTTCTCTTGTCGTGAGCTTTACGGGAGTTGGTGAATCGAACGGGTCGCTTTCTCTCACGTCATAGCCGGCAGATTTCATGGTTTTCATTATGTCTTCTGCTATTCGATTTTGCCCTAAGTTGCGATATGCTCCAGCCAATCTACCCGCTATGATGGAATGTCCGCCGTTTAATAGAATCGAAAGTAATTGCGAGGAATCTTTCACCAGCATTAAAGCTGCCCGCATGTCTATGGCATTTTTTTGAAATATCCAAGGAAGGCAATTGACAATGGAAGATTCTAAGGTCAAAGCTCTGATGCCATTGATAATTTCAGTTTCGGCGAGCATGGGAGACTTCATTACAAAGAGTGACGTCTTGTGAATCAGGTTTGTGATTGAATTGTTTCCTTTTGGCGAGCGTATGATGAGCTGATTAGGGACAACTGTTGCTCCCGCATGCAGCATCAAAGATTGTTCGGCGGAGATACAATACTCCTTTCCATATCGCTCGGCTAAATACCGCGCACAAAATTTCCAAAATGAGGTAAACCAAACCGTACTTTCACCATCTATAGTATCGTGTGGAGTAGCGATGTACCACCCTTTTACCACTTCTTTTATAAATCCGCTATCGCTCAGTCTTTTGCGATGTATTACTGTCAAATCACTTGCTCGAATGGCAACTACTCCTTGATCTTGGAGTGCTTTTAGCCGTTGTAATGATTTTGCTAATTTCTCACCGGGAGTCGCCATTGGAATATTTTCGCACAAAAATTATTAATTGGACACGTTTTATTTTTATTAAACAAATATGTGTTAAAATTATTAATTAGCGTTGTACTATTTTTATTAAATAACGACCTAAACGAACTCATTAAAATCCGCTTGTTTCACTCGGTGGATTCAGGCTTCGATCATAGTAATACCAAAGCTAATATCCGCACTGGTCCTAGCGCTTTTGCTTTGGGTGTAGCTAATCAATCGGTCCAAAAGTTATTTGTTTAGTTTACTAATCGCTTTTTGATGCTGAACCAGAGATTTCATCTGGGTAATCGCCAATTGGTTAAGTTGGATCAGACGTTCAGATTGGTTGGTTTCTTGGTGGATCAGTAAGGCATTGGTACTCTCCATATTTGACAGAACTACAAGTTGCTCTATAGTAGCGTAATCTCTTACATTACCTTTAAGACTCGGGTTATCTTCTCGCCATTGCTTAGCTGTGATACCAAAGAGTGCGATGTTTAAAACATCTGCTTCGCTGGCATAAATTATAGAGCTTTGCTTACTGCTTATTTTCTCAGGGATTAGGTTTTCCTTGATTGCATCGGTGTGGATGTGGTAGTTGACTTTGGAGAGCGTTCTTTGGAAGTCCCAATTGAGTTTTAGACGACTGTTTTCATCTTCTTTGAGGCGTTGAAATTCGTTTACTAGATAAATTTGAAATTCTGGACTTAGCCACATCGCAAAGTGGAAGGCTATGTCTTTATGAGCATAAGTGCCTCCGTATCTTCCAGCTTTTACAATCATTCCTTTTGCTTGAGTTCTTGTGATCCATTGCCCTACAGACATTATAAATCTGTTAACTCCTGCATCTTGTTCAATTACCCCGAA
>JBBQDY010000325.1:0-4059 GCA_038320155.1 Cytophagales bacterium | reverse complement strand
TTTAATTGAGACACTCAAGCAATTGGAAGATCCTGCATACGATGTCTACGCGACTTTTACGGTACAAGAGGAAGTAGGGCTTCGCGGGGCTAATGTAGCGGCTCATGGTATTAACCCTGATTTTGGAATTGCTTTGGATACGACAATCGCGTTTGATGTACCTGGAGCTCAGCCGCATGAGAAAGTCACCGAACTTGGAAAAGGCACCGCTATCAAAATAATGGATGCAATGACGATTTGCGATTATCGTATGGTGGAATTTATGAAGCAGACGGCCAATAAAGAGCAGATCGCTTGGCAACCTGAAATCCTTACAGCTGGCGGAACAGATACTGCAGGTGTGCAGCGAATGGGAAAGCAAGGTGCCATAGCTGGTGCGATCTCAATTCCGACACGTCATCTCCATCAAGTGATCGAGATGGCTCACAAGCAGGATATTGCTGATTCCATTGCTTTGCTCAAAGCTTGCTTGGAGCAGATAGATGGGTTTGACTGGAAGCATTGACAGTTGAGATCGAGAGTAATTCCTATCCAAGCCTATCTGCAAAAATTAATTCCCATTTTTAGTTTTTGACTAATACTTGCAGGGTTTTTGGACCTTTAGAAGTATGATTAAAAGTCAACTTTTTCGAAGGTTATTCAAAAGCAAAAAGGAGATAAGGATAGAACCTTTTTTGGCCTTTGGTAATCTTGAGGAGATTTATGTCAAAGGGCGTGTCATCTCAGCCAATACACCACCCAAAACATCTTCGCGAAACTCTATACTTAAGAATATTATCGCTGCATTCAGACGATATGCAATCAAAAGTGTCCCAGATGCGATTGTGGAAGTTTCATTAGAGAATCAGAAATACACTGCCAAAACAAACCAAGACGGGGTATTTGAACTTCGAATTGAGGCAAAAAGACCCAACGACACTACTTCTGAGTTATTAAGCTTTAAGATAATTGAGGTGGATTCTGCATTTGATGCGACAGTAAGGTATATGGAGGTAGCTAGATTTAATCCTGAAACAGCGATTATTTCGGATATCGACGATACCGTGTTGATCTCCCATTCAACTAGCATTGGTAAGAAATTTTGGCTTTCTATTTCTAAAAACTCATCCACTCGGAGACCATTGCCAGGGGTTTCCAAATTTTATATCGCACTGAGTCAATTTGGTAGAGCCCCTATTTTTTATATTTCAAGCAGCGATTGGTCTCTATTCGATATGATTGATGATTTTTTAAAATTTCGAAGAATACCAAAAGGCCCCATATTGCTGAAAGATCAGCATATCAACTTAAGAAACATCCTTAAATCCGGCCGTGGATCACATCATCACAAACTCGAAAAAATTATGCTTTTGTTAGAGTTATTTCCAAAAACAGAATTTTTCCTCATCGGTGACAGCGGCCAGCATGATCCTGAACTATACGCAGAAATCAAAGAGAAATTTCCGAATCGAATTTTAGGGATTTTCATCCGGTTGGTTGGCAAATTGGATGAGGAAAGGCGCAATGCATTAAAAAGTAAGATTTCCCTTGACCAATTTTTCTTTATAGAGTCTTCCCAAGAAGCCTTAGAAATAGCAAAACAGCAGAGGTTTATAGAAATAATAAGATAAAAAGATGAAAACATGCCTATTAATTTTTAATCCTAAATCAGGGAAGGATGAAACCCAATTAGATGATTTATTGAAACGGACGGACATCGAACTGGCTGACTTCAGCATAGTGACCTACGAAACATCTGGGCAATCCGATTCAGAAAAAATCGATCACCATATCCAAAGCTCAAATCCAGATTTAATACTTGTCGCGGGTGGAGATGGTACCATAAAATTGGTCTGTAAATCATTAGTTGGAAAAAAAATTACAATTGGAGTCATTCCAACAGGTTCTGCAAATGGCATGGCTAAATGTCTTGGAATTAATGATGTAGATGAAGCATGGGAGTCAATAGCACTGATGAAGATTTCTAGCATAGATGCAATTAAAATAGGAGAAGAGTTGTGTCTTCATTTGGCTGATTTTGGTATGAATGCCAGTCTGGTTGAAAAATTTGAAAAGGAAGGAGTCCGTGGCATGGCTGGTTATGCCAAAAATTATTTCCAAGAAATTTTCAATGGGCAGCAGGGCCGCTTCACGTTGGAGATGCAAGGTCAAAAAACCACTATCGAAGCTAAAATGTTGGTAATTGGTAACGGCGATCAATATGGCACCGGTGCTAAAATCAATGAGAAGGGAAAAATGAATGACGGCCTGTTTGAAGTAATCTCCTTAAATCCTGAAACACTTTTCGATTACCTTGACGGCACTTTTGCTATGTTTCAAGGTAATTTAAATGAAAAAGATGTGCACGAATGCTGGCAAGGAAAAACCTGCCGAATTCACAACCACGACAGACTGCCATTTCAGATTGATGGAGAAATAATGGAGCCACTCGCTATTGTAGAGGTCGAAGTAATGGCAGGTGCATTCAATTTTGTGGTTGGGGAAAATTTTTAAACCTAAGGGTAAAAGTCTATTTTTAGAAAAAGACCCATTCTATGCTAAATCGACTGCAAGTTCTTGCCATTTTTCTTATTCTAATTTGGAGCTGTAATTCAAATTCAAAACATATCGAAGTTGATAGGTTTGCCGAAAAACCTTGGAAGATCTTATTTAATGGCAAAGACCTCACGAGTTGGACACCGAAAATCCACCATCATCTATCCGGTGAAAACTATGCAAATACCTTTCGGGTAAATGATGGGATTTTGGAGGTCAATTATTCTGATTACGAGACTTTCGATAATCGCTTTGGACATCTATTTTATGAGAAACCGTATTCTTCCTTTCACCTAAAATGGGAATATCGATTTACTGACGAATGGCTTGCCGATGCGCCGATCTATACTTATCGAAATAGTGGGGTGATGTTTCACTCGCAATCTCCAGAAAGCATATTACTGGAGCAGGACTGGCCTATTTCGGTAGAATATCAAATGCTATCTCAGGAAAAGGAAGGCGTGCCAAGGCCGACTGGAAATATGTGTTCTCCGGGTACGGAAGTTGTTTATGAAGGAAAAATCGACCCGAGACATTGCATCGAATCGAGTTCGCCCACTTTCAAATGGGATGAGTGGGTCAGAGCAGAGTTAATTGTTTTTGGAGATTCCATTGTACATCATTTAGTGAATGGAGATACTGTTTTGACTTACTCTTTACCCCAAATTGGTGGAGGCAACGCAAATCGATATGATCCTGCTTTCAAAGTAGATGGTAAGCCGTTGACTTCCGGTTACATTGCATTGCAAAGCGAGGGGCAGGGCGTTCTTTTTAAAGATATAAAGATTCGGGAATTGGATAATTAAGGGAAATTAGGTTCAAATTCATACCGAAATTATCAGGACAATTTTCTAGGAGATTGGTTTTCGTCCTCCCATGATGTGTGTATCCTTTAATCTGCACTTAGATTGATAAGGTCAATAGATAATATTCAAATCTGGCGATTCCCCCTTTTTCAAAGGGGGTTAGGGGGATTTTTCCACCCTAAAACCAGACTTAATTCTGATACGTGCACTAAAGGGTACATTATAAAATGACGATTATTTCACCTTAGGTTCTAAAGACTTCATCCGCATTGATTCAAGCAGAAAAGTATATCCCACTTACTTTTATGAACTACGGATAGGGACGAAAAAAACCCTCCCCTTACTTTTATTGCCGGCAGTTAGGGGCGAAAAATTTTTCACCCTTACGATCCATTATAACTTGTGATTACCTTCCTAAAGCTTCGCCAAGCTTTCCTCCAAGGTTTTAATCTTAGCTTCAGCATCAGCTTGCTTTTTTCGCTCCATTTCGATGACTTGTGGAGGTGCTCCTGCTACAAAACGCTCATTGCTAAGCTTTTTCATGATCGTGTTCAAAAAGCCTTTGGTGTACTCAAGGTCCTTGTTCATGTTTTCCCGCTCTTCTTCTACATTGATCAAATCACCAGCAGGGATAAAGCATTCGTCAGCCTTTACCACGAAGCTCATCGCATTTTCTACTGCAGTTCCAAAGCTGAATGAGGACAAGTTGGCCAACTTG
>JBBQDY010000324.1:0-4066 GCA_038320155.1 Cytophagales bacterium | reverse complement strand
TTTACGTTGGGACCAAATTCCATAGAGGCCGCCATTTATGTCGCCTTTGAAAATAAGATAAGCTCACTTGCCAGTTCAAGATTTATTCCTGAGGCTGGGAAAAATATAATCGGCAGGATTCAACTGAAGAAGATCATGGATTGGATCATCGAACCAGACGCCAGGTTTGGACCAAATCCGAGTCAGGGCAGGGATCAATTTCTAGTCGTTGCATTTAATCAGGGAGTTGAATACCTCGAAAAAACGCTAGGGGATGATATTGACAAGTGGCAATACGGCCAGGAGAAATTCAAACACACCTATATGGCACATTCCCTGGGGGAATTTGTGAACGACGACATAAAATCCAAATTAGATCTTGGTCCTCTGCCTAGAGGAGGCAATGCAAATACCCCTGGGTCAACCGGTGGAAACAACAGACAAAGTTCAGGTGCTTCATTTAGGATGATCGTAGATATAGGAGATTGGGATGCTGCTGTAAGCACAAACGGTCCCGGACAATCCGGAAATCCTGAAAGCCCATTTTATAGAAACTTATTCGAGCCTTGGGCCAAGGATGAATACTTTCCTGTGTATTATTCTCGTCATAAAGTAGATTCTGTAGCTGTGGAACGAACGCTATTGAGCCCAAAGAAATAGAGGAATTCAATCAGAAAAAGAACTCCTTGGTAGCCACAGGTAAAATAATAAAGTGAGTCATTATTCTAGTAATAATGAAAATTCAATCTTTCTGGTTTTGTTAAATTTCAGCTAAAATTATGTCTAGCTTCGATTAGCTCAAAAGCTTGTTCAATTGACTCACTTGGATGGAAATTAACTAGTGACTCAATAATCTAAATTTCTCTAAGTTGTTTACCACTTATCTTTGAAGAATGCTCTCTACCAGTCATTCGGTCTTCATTGAAGTTGCCAAGGAACTCAGCTTTTCAAAAGCAGCACAAGCGCTTTTCATCAGTCAGCCTGCCATTAGCAATCATATAAAAATGCTGGAGTCGCACTACGAAAATGCGCTCTTTCATAGAAAAGGAAACACCATCTCGCTAACTTCTGCTGGTGAGATATTGTATCGTCATCTAGAGGAAGCGATACGAATTCAGCGTCAAATCGAATACGATTTGAGTACGCTTGGAGATGCTACCAATGCCAAAGGCAGACTAAAAATCGGAGCCAGCACCACCGTGGCACTTTACATCATTCCAAAAATTCTATCTGCATTTCACCAACAGTTTCCCAATATTGAAATTCATCTGGTCAATCGAAACTCAGAAAAAATCACGAGTGCTTTACTGGAAAATGAAATAGATATCGGGATTGTGGAAGTATTTCAAAAGAGAACTACCATATCCTATACTGATTTCATGACAGACGAGATCGTCGCGGTATGTGCCACAGGAAGCGAGATCGCAAATTCAAAAACACTGGATATTGCTAATCTGATCAAGCATCCTATCGCTCTGAGAGAAATAGGATCAGGAACTTTAACGGCACTCACGCAAGCGCTGAAGAAGCTGAATATTCAAATAGAAGACCTCAATGTGAAAGTTAGATTAGGTGGGACTGAAGCATTGAAAAACTTTTTGCTTGCGGACAATTGCATAGGATTTTTGCCAAAGAAATCCATCGTAAAAGAATTAGCAAACAAAGAACTGGTACAGTTAACGATCAATGGACTTTCCGTCGAACGGAATTTCTATTTTATACAGCGGAAGGGCTCAGAAGAATTTGGACTAACAAGACAATTTATGCGATTTGCTAAAAATCAATATAAGCTATGATTATAGCCTATTGAATATCTGTATATGTAAATATTATATAGAAAAGTAACTTTGTAGTATGAAAAATCTACCTAGCGCTAAATCACTTTTTAATAAATTGGAATGCTCTCATTGTGGCAAGACTTACGATAATACCGTTCTCCAGACTTTTTCTACCTGCTGCGAAAAGCCACTTCTTGCTTCCTATGACTTATCACAAGCCCCTTCAAAATCTATCTTGAAGGATCGTCCCTTGACGATGTGGAGATACAAAGAATTTCTCCCGGTATTTGAAGACACTAACATCGTATCCTTAAATGAAGGTTTTTCGCCAATAATAAAGCTAGAAAAATCAGCTTCAAACGTTGGTTTTACGGAGGTTTACATAAAAGATGAAGGGCAAAATCCAACGGGTTCTTTCAAAGCAAGAGGTCAAAGTACCGCTATTTCCAAAGCCAAAGAGTTAGGAGTCACCAATTGCATCATCCCCACAGCTGGTAATGCCGGTGGGGCAATGAGTGCTTATTGTGCCAAAGCTGGAATTAAAGCAACTGTGGTGATGCCCGTCATCACTCCTTCGATTTTCAAAACCGAATGCCTCGCTTTCGGAGCAGAAGTACTTACGATCAATGGCTTGATCAATGATTGTGGTGCTAAAGTCAGAGAAATCAAAAAGACTTCAGCTGCTTTTGATGTCTCCACGATGAAGGAACCTTACCGATTGGAAGGAAAAAAAACCATGGGTTATGAGATCGCCGAGCAATTTGATTGGCAATTGCCTGAGGTGATTATATATCCAGCGGGCGGTGGAACAGGTTTGATTGGGATTTGGAAAGCATTTCAAGAAATGAAAGAAATGGGCTGGATCGAAGGACCTTTACCAAAAATGGTTGCGGTGCAATCCGAAAACTGTCAGCCAGTGGTAAAGGCGAATGATGACCTTCTTGGAATCACGAATGACTACACCGAAGCAAAATCTTCTATCGCTTATGGACTAGCAGTTCCGCATTCCTTTGGACACGATCTCATGATGAAAGTGATCAAAGAATCTAATGGCTTTGCGATAGCAGTGAGCGAAGAAAATATCATTGAAAGAACATTAGAATTGGCGAGAACAGAAGGTGTGCTATTGAGTCCTGAGGGGGCTGCGACCTTCCAAGCGATGATCCAGATGAAGAACTCACAACTTATCGACGGATCAGAGAAGATACTCTTGTTGAATACGGGATCTGCTTACAAGTACATGGATGCACTAGAACGTTACCAACAAGCCGATGTGGAGGAAAATGAAGAGAACAAACATCTTCAATCCACGGTAAGTGCTTTTTAGTCTAAACAATTTCTAGTAAGTCAAAGCTGCGCGTTTTAATTAAAATAAACTCTTTCCCCTTGCCTGTAGTTATCCTTCCTTCAATAACACAAGGAGGAAAACGATTCATTCATGACAGGCAAATTAGATTTAAGAGCAATTATTGAGACAAAAGAGTTTGAGAATAGCACAGCAGAAGAACGATTTCAAACCCAGACGCTGCGTCCTGTTCTAAAACTTCAAAATGAACTTATACTTGGGCTTTTTAAAAATCATATCGTTGAATCTAAGAATAGTTTTTACGCTCTAAATCCTGAGAAAAAAGCCCTTTTTATAGAAAATAGCCTGCAGAAAAATTTAGCATTGAAAAATAAACTCCTCGGAGTTACTCTTGGGATGTTTACCATAGACGAATTGGATGAATATAGTGCCAAGATCAGTCTTTACAACAAACGGATTAATGCACTACTAGTGGAGCGTATCCGAAGTCAAATACATCTTCTTTAAGAAAAATCAGCCAAGTCTTTAAACCTATTAATTACTAAATCTTAAGTTTTTTATTAGATTATCTTGTGGTTTAACTGTAAGTGATTAAGTAGTGTAAAAAAAATGGAATCCCCTTTTTTCGGATATTCTAAAAACATTCAAGCGAACAAGTTGTATCAAATCAATATGAGAATAAGAACTATATTCTTACTGATTTTTTTAATAGCCTCCTCATGTGAGAAGGAGGAGCCAATCATCAGAAATGAATTTAGAGTTGTTGTTGAAGACACTCGAGATTTGGCTTGTTATCTTCCTGTCATTCGATTCCTCGACAAAGAAGCCCAAGTAAAGCAGAGGACCAATCTGGAAACATTGACTTATAATGCACTAAAACTTGAGAACGCATTGAATGTGGCAGGCAACATATTAATTATCGAATTTAACCAAGTTGCGGACCCAGACATACGAGTTTGCAATACCTTTGGAATCCCTATTCCTGGAGTATCCATTGTAAAGG
>JBBQDY010000323.1:0-4090 GCA_038320155.1 Cytophagales bacterium | reverse complement strand
TTTCTTGGGAATAGGAAAATGCGATGAATAAAAAGGTCAATAGAACTAGACCGGTTGATTTCATGAGAATTTTATGCTGGGATTGGAAATCAAATTAAATGGATAATTATTATACCAAGCTGGGTTTTTGTTTAAATGGCTTTTCAGATTTTATGTTTTAGAGATTTCTCCCAACATAAATTGATCCTTAGGACTAAGTGATTAAAATATTTTAAAAATTAAGTAAAAGATTTTCAGTTATTTATGAGTTAAATATATTGGGATTCTTGAATATTTATTTTTAGCTTAATCGAGTCTTTTTCGATCTAAACTTAGCGGTTTGAAGTTTTTTTAAGTGTAGTGGACTAGTTTTTTTTCCAAAAGGCCTAACTCTAAATTTTTTCTAAAACATGGAAAAGGACCTATTACTATCGTTGTTGGCTGAGTTTTATGCTCAATTCGAAGGAAATGATTCAAGCGAAAAATCCTTATTGAAAGAAGGAATACCGATCCTCGCCAAATCACTTCAATTTCAATCTGGAGAAGATGCATTGTCTGAGAAATTGAGCATCCAATCATCCGATTTATTTTTCCGGCATAGAGAGAGGGATCCGAAGAAAATTCAGCTCGAAAAAGTGGTGGAAGAGGCTGTCAAATTGGAAGAAAAGGAACCTAAAACTAAAGTGTTTGTCAGAGAGGTACCTATTCGGACTAGCCAGATCAAATCAAGTGTGCCAGCTTGGGCAGTCGGAGCAAAAGTGGAAAAGACTATCGGGCCAATCACCAGAATAGATGGAAGAGAGGTTTTTATAGATGTATTTCGTGTGGAAAAGCTTATTGCGCTTCGAAAGCAAGGAAGTAACGAGCCGTTTATTTTATTCAAAGCCAGTTTTTCAAAACCTAAAATTCAGTTGCCCAATGCCCCACCGATTGAAGTACAGGATTCTTATAAAGTTTTGGCTGGGACTGTCTGGATTCAAGTCAAATTATTTGATACTAGTGTCCCAGCAAATAGATATTTCGGACTTAAAGTAAAATCAGGCCAGATTGATCTTTCAGCAAAGCCTGTAGCACAAGGAGCTAATTTAGTTCTTGCTGCAAATGCGCAAATCACAGTGAATTTGGTACTTGATTCCCCAGAGGTCATAGCTGCAAAAAGCATCAAGAAGCATGGCGCTGATGCTGCCGCAATTTCCCTACAATGTCCCGAGAAACTGGATTTCCGATTTAATGGAAGCGGTATTGGACAAATAAAAGGTGCTTCCAATGCGACTTGGGAAGTTTACAGTGAAAAAGGATCTTTCCAGTTTGCTAATAAGCAGCCTTTTCTCAATAAGCAGCTTAATCGATTCTGCATTCCTTTTGATTATAGTAAAGGAAATTTTGAACCAATTAAGTTTCAGGGAAAATACCTTTCATTGGAAGGCAAACCAAGCATCAAGTCCAGCAGTTGGGCGATTCCCGCAGCGGAAATCGATCTCAATGCGCCATTGGAAGTAGCTGGTGTGGGAGGGATGCTTCAGGTCTGGAAAGAGGGAATGAAGGCCAATTGGCAAGGAATAAAAGGAGGGAGTCTTCCGTTGAATGAAAGTTTATTTGTAGTTGAAGATGGACGAATTGCTATCTCAGCCTTGGATACTGGAACTCCGGGAATTTACCAGGATTTTGAGCATTGGAAAGATTCTCTAAATCCTCACGGAACTACGATCAATCTCAAATTTTCCGGACAGAATCTGTTTTTATATAACTGTCTTGCAACGGGTACGGAATTTATCGCCTCTCAAGCAGATACTTCGATCAATGTTGACCGACCAAAGCAAGTCAATGGTCATGCTGTCTCAGTCAAAACCAAAAAATCGCTGGTGTTCCTGGGAGGTGGAGAGCTTCAGAATTTGATTTACCTCCTTGATGATAATATTCTATGGGACAATAAGTTGCCTTTCCAAAAGGCTCCTCAATTCAAATCCATTGCTTTAGCATTGGAGAATGCACTTTTTACTGTTTCACCAGTTAATGGTGCCATGGTTTTTGGAAGATGCGACCAGAAATGGGGAAGAATCATCGAAAGCCAAACCTTCTTGGTATTTGGTATGATTTCATATCTACCAACTCTTCCGGATCCATACTTGGCTAACCTAGGTGTTTTGGGAAGATTTATAGGAAGGCAAACTGGTGAGCTTTCGAGTATAAAAAATTGGCTGATCTGTAGAATCAATCAAAAACCCGTTGAAGAAAGACCCGATAAAGTGTCTGTTTCATTTCACTTTGGTGATCAAAATCCAAATCAGACAACCAACGTAGGAGTAGCTGGAACTGTGGCAGCAGAGACTAGTGTCAATCGAATGAAGAATACTCCTAAATCTACTGTTCGAAGAGATGTTCCAGATTATGAAGGTAAATATAATCAGGCTGTAAGCCCGTTGGGAAATGACTACTTTACCTTATTGGATGTAAGTTCTAATGCCAATCAAATCGGGGTCAGTTTTGGAACCAGCATGAACCGAGATTCGCCGCGAAGAACAACTGGAACTGTAACTCATCTTTCAGAATCGGAAGCAGTTGTTTCTTCTCAAAATGAGGAAGTAATTAAGGTGGAAGGAATGGAAGTAAAAGTTCCAGGCTACATGGCACGCGTATTTTTGCTGCCGCAAGTAGCTTGGGAACCTGTCCAAAACCTTACCCTTCCGCCGCCACCTGAGCAAGCTGGCCCGATGGATCCTCCGGCTTTTTTCAACTATTATCCTAACGATGGAGGGCCAACACGATTATTAAACTCCAATACAAATCATGTCACCTTAGCTCCAATTCCATTGACAAGTTTTGTATTGAAAAAATATAAGGAACTCCAAACTGAAGTTATTGCTCAATTCACCTTGCCTTTTGGATTGAAAGCAGTGGCCCAACTCAAACAAGGTGCTCCTTATGATAAGTTGAAGCCAAAGCTGGAAAATATCAGACCGATTTTCCCAAATGATCTTCAAGGAGGAATCCAGATTAGGGCAATTGGCGGGGACGCAGGCAAAAAGATCCCGGACAAAGTCAAGATGGATGATCAGCCGATGTTTGCCGGGTTTACTTTTCAAATGAACAACATTTTGGGGATCCTTGGTCAAGACACTGGGGCAAGTACATTGGGAGATCATGTAACTACCATTTTTAACGTTGAGTTTTCAACAATCAATGATGAACCAAAAGGAGTACCGGTGATGAGTATTGATTTCTCAGGATATGGGGCAAGCAGTTTTAGTAATTGGCTGAGTCCATCCGCGGCGATTGCAAGTACCAGTCAAGCTCGATTTGATATTATGCTTGGAAGGACCGGTCATGAAGTCATTCAGGTGAAAAGCTTAGTGTATCCATGGGGGATTCGAGTAGTCCGGACGATCACACTTTTCAGAACTAGTTCAGGCTTTGTATATCGAACGGATAGTGGCTGGCAGCCAGAGACTGATGGTAGATTTGATTTCACTTATAGCTACTTAGAAGGTGAGATTTCTAAAGAGGTTGAACCTTATAAAATCCATCCCGGTACGCTGAGAGGCCTTTATAACATTCGAAATATTAGGGAAGACGCTTCAATTGGAGAATTTAAAGTGACTGACTATGTAAAAATAACTGAGCCGTACATTGATATTTTGGGTGTTGAGCAAATTTGGGATAAAAACACTCCAAAGAAAATCGAGATCATTTGCGCTCCTGTATTTTTTGATGCAGATGTAGAACTGGAGAATTTGGTGCAGGGACATAAGAAAAATCAAACTCCTGCCAAAAAGATTTTAGGCTACGTTCAGCTTTCGCCTACAGGATTTACGCTTACCCCACAACGCTTCAAAGAATTGCTCGACACTCAGGGAGGAATAATCGGTGGAGATATTGACTGTGTGATGGATGTCAACAAGTCTGGTCAGTTGATGCGGATTTCCCGGTTTGACTTTTCTCATGCATTCGCCGCTAATGGTACCGATATTGTCTTTGTAGCATCGGCAAGAGGATCAGTCATTCTCCCTAAGGCAGGAAGCTGGTCAACTGTACAGCATCAGATCGATACTGGCGAAGTCGCCCCATTACCAGCTCACGTGCCGATCCCTTTGATTCGAACAGGGGAATGGAT
>JBBQDY010000322.1:0-4147 GCA_038320155.1 Cytophagales bacterium | reverse complement strand
ATATTGACCCTGAGTTCTTTCCTCATTTAATTTGTGCATGTAAGTCGCCGGATAAACGCTTTTTGCAATATGACATGTTTCGTTAATAATTTTTTGAAAGTTCTCATACATCAATTTAATGTCATCGAACCGAAGTTTCAAATTTTCTTTTGACGAGGTGAAATTTCCTGTAAACATTCTATAATTAAGTAATACTCGAGAGGAATAACCTATGCCATTTCCTGCTGCTAAATTTGACCAAGTTAGTTCATCTAGTCCCCATCCGCTGCACTGTGTATTGAACCCACCTATCTTTTTTAGCGCTGAAGTTTTAGCGACAAAGTCAGACAAATAAAAGAGTCTACGATCATTAATCCTATGAAAAACGAAATCTTCTTGTGTCTCCCACTCAGGACAAATCTCCGTTATCCCTGTAAAGTCTTCATTTTCATTTATTAAACGGCATCTACAGTGGAAAATATTCGTTTTCGTATAGGTTAGAATTAATTTGTCAAACTCTAAAAGAAAATTTTCATCCATAGTGTCATCATCACTCATGACAACAAAAAACTCTCCTTCTGCCTTTTCCAACATTTTATTGAAATTATTGGGCATGGTTAGTTGCTCCTCACTCTCAAAGTATTTCACATTTGATAGATTTATAAAATCCCCAACTGCCGACTTTATTTCCTTTTTTATAGCTTCATTTTTCCCATTATTTCTAATAATCAATTCAAAATCACTGTAAATCTGTTTTTTGATGCTTATAAGTGTTTTTGATAGAAATGCTGTTTTGGTAATGGGTAATCCTATTGTGAATTTCATAGTGGTAAAGATTTTAAATCATTGAAGCTTATTTTAAATTCTGCTGTTCTAGCATCAGTTGATCAATTAATCTTCCCTTTGGGATTTCTACATCTTCATACCTGATGACTGAATCTTTTGCAACTGCTTTTGTGATCCTGCAACCTTCGGACAATCCCATAGTCAATAAATTGTCTTCAGAAACAACTGAATGGTTTTCGCAGAGTCCATAAGTTTTGAATCCACCGATTCCATCCAAGTTGTCACCTGGAAATAGATCTGTTTTTGCCGTAGCCACTACATCTACGATTGAGGTTCCTAATGGCACGATCACTGGATCGTCAAAATCAATCAATCTTGCGATAGAACTTGCAATATCAAAAAATAGAAGATGATAGGGTTGATAAAAACTGTATAATGGTCCTTCTCCTAATTTCCCGTATTTTAGGTATTTAACAGAATAAGGATCTTTGGCTGCCGCATAGACAAATACTCCGGGACCCGGTTTTGCCCCGACAATATATTCCACAATTCCGCCCCATTCCCTTAATTGATCCACATCATATAAATAGGTTAGATTATCTACATGGTCTGTGGATTCATAGCCAAACATACCTCTTTTTGCTACCTGCATTCCTGTTGCATTCGCGATACAGGATTGTTCGAATGCCACTTTGGTGCCATCAGCAAAATTGGTTGCCATTTCCGGAAGCATTCCCCAAGAATCTGCAAAGCCTTTTTGGGTGGCTGGGGTACGGTAATAATCCAGCATCCCTTTGACATTTCCACAGACTAAAGGTTCAAAGCCCATTCCTTTTACATAACGGAAAAGATTCATGGTCACTCCGGGTTGATCTCCATCGCCCAGCGCATATTTTACTCCAGCTTGTTTTGCTTTTTGAAATAAGATAGGCCCCAAGGTAGAGTCCAGTTCTGCATTAAAAGATAGGACGTGCTTACCCTTTTCAAAGGCTTTTAAAATCGTTACTGCTCCAAATTCAATTGCTCCTGTGGATTCCACGACCACTTCTACGTCTCCCAGACTCAAAAAAAGATCCATGTCTCCTGTGATCACTGAATTTCCTTTGGAAATGGCTTGATTAGCCTTGACCAAATTATCTGTAACTACATAATTATCAATCTTCAATGATTTATATACATCAACTGCTCTTTCAGGGGTTCGGTTGTATGTTGCTGCTATGGTCATGCCGGGGGTATAATGGATAATTTGGTTTATCATACCCTTAGCCATCTCACCACAACCTATCATCCCTACTTTAAGGATTCTACCTTCTCTTTCTCGTTTTTTAAGTGAAGTGTCAATTATGATCATAATTCTTCTTGGTATCGAAAAGGTGAATTAAATGAGCTAAAATCAATAGCATTTTTGTCTTTGTCCGAAACGATTGGATTTTTTGATGGCCAATCAATACCGCAACTGTTCCAATGAATCCCCATATCATGCTCTTGGCTGTACACGGTAGAGGTTTGGTTTAAAAAAATTGTATCTTTTGTCAATGTATAAAATCCATGGGCACAGCCTTCAGGAACATACAGCATATTTGACTTTTCAGAATTAAGCTCAATTAAAATGTGTTCTCCAAAAGTGGGGGAGCCTACCCGAAGATCTACGACAGCATCCAATAAGCCTCCTTGAAGGCAAAGGACTATTTTGATATGATGTTCGGCTGGCACTTGAAAGTGCAGACCTCTAAGCACGTTTTTGTCAGAGAGGGAATAATAAACTTCAGGAAAGTGTTTATGAAGCCCCATTTCTCGAAAAGTTTCTTCAGAAAAGGCTTTTACTAATTTACCCCGATGGTCTCTCCGCACCTTGTGTTGGATTTCAAAACATCCCGGAATTTTTGTTTTTGTTAAATTCATATTGGTCTATAAATTCTTATTATTTTTTGTAGTCACTAAGTGATTTGTCTTTTTCTGAAATCACATTTATTTCCCCAGGCCATTGAATATTAAATGCCGGATCATCAAATCGAATTCCTCTTTCCTTTACGGGATTGAAGAGTGCTGTCACCAGATAGTTGACTTCGGTATCGTCTTCTAAAGTTAAAAAACCATGAGCACATCCTGGGGGTACGTATAAGATTTGGTTTTTTACGCTTGAGATTTCGTTACAAGAACTTGTTAAATAGGATTCGGAGTCAATTCTGAGATCAATGACTACGTCAAAGATCGCTCCTCGTGGACATCTGACCAATTTGGCTTCTTCTGTAGATATTTGATAATGTAAGCCTCTGAGTGTCCCTTTTTTTTTGCTGGACGACATATTGGATTGAATAGGGGAAAATTTTATGCCAATCTCTTCAAACTCATACATGCAAAAAGTTCGGGCAAAATATCCTCTATCATCATATTTCTTTTCCAAATCAATAACGTACATGTTTTTGATGGTAGTTTCAGTAAATAGCATAGTTTTTATTTAAAAAGCGAAAAAATATTTTATTTTGCCCATCTAATTTTCTTGTCAGATGCCTTTTGTTCATAAGAAAAAATCTGATTAGTAGTAAAGTCAATCACATCTTCTTGTTTATGATAATAATTGTAATACCAATCCCCGGTAAATTCGATCAATTCTTCAATATTAAGAGTTGGTTGCCATTTGAAGTCATACAAGGCTTTATCACAATTTAATTGAAGTAATCCGGCCTCATGAAATTTGAGTTCACCCGTTTGAATATAGATATCCTCCGAATTGTCCAGATTCCAACTTTTCCCTAATTTTTTAAGGAGCTCCATTACAGTTATATTATTCTGAGCAGGTGGTCCAAAGTTATAGCTTTCACCATTCAATTCAGCCTCGTTCCATAATTCGGAAGCTATTGCCAAATACCCGCTGAGTGGTTCTAATACATGTTGCC
Organism: Cytophagales bacterium; assembly: GCA_038320155.1. Lineage (GTDB taxonomy): Bacteria > Bacteroidota > Bacteroidia > Cytophagales > Cyclobacteriaceae > Algoriphagus. The sequence continues at coordinate 485 of JBBQDY010000322.1, read as the reverse complement.
AGGGTCTAGTGGCACCCGGATTTCTAATTTCTACCTTTTCACCTTTACTCCAGGACCGCATACAATCGGGAACAATTCTATCGGCTGCCCAATCTCCCCCTCCAATGACGTTACCAGCTCTAACTGAGGCCATTTTAATATTTGGCATTTTCTTTGTAAAAGAATGGTCATAAGAATGGATAATTATTTCAGCTGCCGCTTTTGATCCGCTATAGATGTCTTTTCCACCTAGCATATCAGTTTCTTTGTATCCCCAAACCCATTCCACATTTTCATAACATTTATCAGAGGTAATGCAGATAACCACGCATTTATTTTGAAGGCCTCGTACAGCTTCCAATACGTTTGCTGTACCTATGACATTTGTGGTGAGGGTTTCTAAGGGATCTTGATAGGATAAAGAAACAATGGGCTGAGCAGCCATATGAAAAATAAAATCCGGTTCAATTTTACTTACTTCTGATTTGAGGGAAGTTACATCTCGA
>JBBQDY010000321.1:0-4148 GCA_038320155.1 Cytophagales bacterium | reverse complement strand
GTCGAGCTTCAAGAAACGATTTGCTTTCTCAGTCAGCAACTCTACCAAAACGAAAATTATGCCTCAAGCTATCTGAAAGGACTGAAAGCAACTATGAGCTTCGAAAGACTTTGTCAGGGAAATTTGGCTTTACCGCTTTATGCATATTTTGAACTTGAAAAAGAGCCACTTTTTGAAAGGTATAAATTGGTGAAGGGGAGATTGGGAGAATTAGAGATTTAGAGATTAGGAGATTGGGTTTACTTCATTATTCAACATTCATCATTCGATGTTTTAAATTAGAAAATTGGAAGATTGGAAGATTAATTCGAAAAAGGGATCCTTCTTAAAGCAATGTTTGGAGTTCCCAGAGACCACGTAAATCCCATATCGTAAATCACAAATCCAAAATGTCCCTAAAAACCCTTGACCTTCTTGTCTTCGGAATTTACCTAGCTGCGGTAATCGGCTTCGGGGTTTCATTTTCATTTAGAAAACGGACTGCTAAAGACTTTACTACCGGTGGCGGTCGTCTTCCTTCTTGGGCTATCGGGATGTCGATCTTTGCGACTTTCGTGAGCAGCATCAGCTTTTTGGCTTTGCCGGGAAACGCTTTTGGAGGCAATTGGAACAGTTTTGTCTTCAGCCTTTCCATTCCGATAGCAGCTTGGATTGCGGTAAAATTTTTTGTTCCACTTTATCGGAGACTCAACTCTGAATCGGCCTATTTCTACCTCGAGGAACGATTTGGAACTTGGGCAAGAATCTATGCATCAGTTTTCTATCTGCTTACGCAATTAGCTCGGATGGGCGCCATTCTATATTTATTGGCGCTGCCAATGCAGATACTTTTTGGTTGGAGTATTCCTGTAATTATCGCTTGTACAGGGTTGAGCGTGATCGTCTACTCCATGTTTGGCGGGATCGAAGCTGTGGTTTGGACGGATGCTATTCAGGGAATTGTGCTGATCACCGGGGCTTTGGCGTGTCTGGGAGTGATATTTTGGACGATTCCAGGAGGTGTTTCAGCCGGCTTTCAACTTGCCTGGGAAGCGGATAAATTCAGCTTGGGAAGCTTCAATTTAGATTTTACTACCTCCACATTTTGGATGATTCTTATATACGGACTCTTTATCAACTTGCAGAATTTCGGAGTGGATCAAAGCTATGTACAACGGTACATTTCTGCCAAAACAGCCCAAGATGCCGTCAAATCTACTTGGCTAGGGAGTTTACTTTATGTGCCGGTTTCATTTTTATTTTTCTTGATTGGAACATTCCTTTGGGCTTTTTATCAGCAGCAACCTGAATTACTGCCTTCCGAAATCGCAGGAAAAGCAGATCAGGTTTTTCCCTATTTTATCGTGAACCAATTGCCTGCAGGGTTGACAGGATTGCTGATTGCCGGGATTTTCGCAGCGGGAATGAGCACCGTCTCGACGAGTATTAACAGTTCAGCAACCGTATTTCTCGCAGATCATTTCAAAAAATACATTCATCTCAATCCTTCAGAAATTCTTTCCCTGCGTGTTTTGAGATTATCTTCTCTGGTGATGGGGGCCTTAAGCATCTTGGTTGGTTTTGCTTTCAATGGAGTTGAATCTGCTCTGGAAACTTGGTGGGCTTTGGCTTCTATCTTTAGTGGTGGAGTTTTGGGATTGTTTTTATTGGGATTTATCCTACGGAAAACTACTAGTCGCCAAGCTGGCTTCGCAGTTTTGGGAGGAGTATTGGTGATTGGCTGGATGAGTTTATCAACTGTTCTAGTTGCAAATGGATTTCCTGAAAGTCTTTCCAATCCACTCCATGCAAATATGACTATAGTGATGGGCACGCTGACGATTTTTGTGATTGGATTTGTGTTGAGTTCATTGCGAAAGCTCAATTCGAAATAGCTTTTCTAAACTTCAACATTCGATGTTCAGCATTCATCATTCATCATTCGATATCCTGCTCTTTGAGTCCCGATTGCTATTGTGGATGCAAGCTCGAAGCTCGATCCGAAGATTTATAAACTTCAAAATCAAAAGTCTACATTAAAATAGTCCGGCTTCTGGAGAAGCAGTACAACATTTCCAAAGTAGTAATTTAGGATAAAAGACAAAAAAAGGTCCAAGTCCGAAAACCTGAACCAATAGTTCTAAATTAAGAAATTTCGTTTCCGATTATCCGACGCAATTCCAAAATCGGCATCCCGTAGATCGAACTTAGACCAGCCTTACAAATTTATCCTCAAGTTTTACGCTAAAATTTATCTCTGCTTTGAGTGCTTTGAATACTTTCAAAATAGTATCAATTGTGGCACTGTTGGCACTGCTCTCAAGCTTGGAAATCTGAGCTTTCTGTACACCGACTAGTTTTCCAAGCTCCTCTTGAGTTAAATTTCGCTCTTGTCTAGCAGATTTGATCATTTTCCCCAATACATCCATCCGAAGTTCGTACTCATATTCGTCTCGGTCGGTTGTTCCAACTTCACCGATATACTTGTCTTTCATCTCGGTTAGTGAAAAGGTCTTGATTTTTTTAGTTGCCATTTGATTATTTCTTTTTATTGTTTTCAAAGTATTTGTCCTTCAATCTCAGCGCCCTGCCAATTTCGTTTGCAGGAACTTTGTCCACTTTTTTTATAAATCCATGAGTCGCAATTTCCAAAGTTTCTTTATTGTCAGTTTTGTCCCAAAAAGCTAAAAGCCTGATTTGTTGTCCCCGATATTTTGTTCTAAACTCCCAAATATCACTTTGAAGTTTTTTTAAGAGTTTTGGATCATTGGTCTGTTCTGCTAAGTCGATATTATAAAAGATTTTTTTGATAGACTTTTGGTCAAGTTTGGCAATGAAATCATTGGCCTCCAACATAAACCTTGTCTCAAAATATCTCATTCGCTGCTATCATTTTTAAAACGTGACAAGATAAACAATGTTTCCAAATATAGAAACAAGCGTTTTCGGTGGTCAACAAAACTCAGCCTTTTTTAGCTGAATCTAATTGATCAACAATTTTTAACAGCTAAAGCCCTAATTCACTTATATCTTCTGGTTACTTTCGTTAAACCCTGAAAAACCAAGCTCCATACATTTTAAGTCTGAAAATGCTAGAAGTCCAACATTTTAAAAAAGCTTACAACACCGGATTTGAACTCGCTATCGAATCACTTCAATTGCAAAAGGGTATCCATCTGATTAAAGGTGAAAATGGTTCGGGAAAATCCACCTTACTTAAAGCAATAGCAGGAATCAATCCTTTTGAAGGAAAGATTTCACTATCTGGTATTTCTTTGACAGAAGAGCCTGTACGCTATAGAAGAATGGTGAATTATTCTGATGCGGAACCAATGTTCCCGGATTTTCTGAATTTGGACGAGTTGATTGAGTTTGCTGCCGAAACCAAAAAAGCCAAACAATCTCAAATTGATTACCTGAAGAATGCCTTGGGAATTGGTGATTATTCGAAAAATCCGCTCTCCTCCTACTCTAACGGAATGCTCAAGAAAGCAGGATTGATTTTAGCATTTCTAGGTAATCCTTCACTTATAATTTTGGATGAACCCTTTACCACGATAGATGTAGCAACTCAAGAGCACTTGAGAAAATTGATTCTTTCTTCTGTTGCGGAGGGAAAAAGTTTTTTGATTACTTCCCATCTCGCAGATTTCGAAAAGCTATTCAGCTACACTTCCATCCTTGAAATCTCCGGCGGCAAACTGGAAAAAGTTTATGGATGATTTCTTCACCAGATCATTTGTTCTCCCTTTTTACAAGGCTTTCCTAGGGTTTTTCATTCTAGTAATTCTGATTTCGGGTGTCTTTATGGAATTCCGGCAACATCTGTTAATTGCCGAGCGAGTGCTTGAAAATGACGTCGCTTTTCTAATTGTAGTTGGATTATCTTTAATTTTCGGAGTTTTTCAAATCAGATTCCAAATCAGTTTGATGAATGAAACGCGTTATCGGGTTTTTCATTCATTGGCATTCTTATCAGTCCCAAAACTTTTAAAGATATTTCTGGGGATTTGGTCAAAGACACATGCTTTGCTACTCATTTATACCATTTTTCTAACCTTCGTTGCGATCAATTCGGGTGGATTAATCAAACCAATTCTGCTTTGGCTTATTTTGCTTGGGATATTTAGTATTGATTTCTGGATCATTTATTCCAAAATCCGTCGACC
>JBBQDY010000320.1:0-4180 GCA_038320155.1 Cytophagales bacterium | reverse complement strand
TGGGGGCAACTTCAGTTCATTGTTCAGGGTGTCCAACAGCTCCTTTCCTACGGGAACTCCGGCAATGGTCAGAGAAGCTTTTCTACCAAAATTAGCCTGAACCAAAGCTCCAACTGTGTAGCTGGAATCTGCAATCTTGACAATTCTCGAGGATGTTCCTGTTCCGCCTTTGAAGCCCAAACACATCATCCCGGTGCCGCCACCGACATTTCCTTCGGCGATTTTACCTCCTGAAGCATTTTCAATTGCTTCTAAAACATGTTCTTCTTTGACATGAAAGCCATAGATATCATTCAAAAACCCATCGTAAGTTTCAGCTACCACGGGATAAGTATACCACCACTCTTCCCCTTGATACCAGTCTGTATCCACGTACCATTTCAACACCGCATCTCTGACTACGCCCACGCTATTCGTATTGGTGATCATGATGGGAGTTTCGAGGAAGCCGGATTCGGTCAACCAAGTCGTCCCGGTCATTTCACCGTTTCCGTTCAGACTATACCAATTGGCAAACACAGGACTGAATTTTTGGGCTTTTCCCCTCGGGAAAATGGCCGTGACTCCTGTTCTTACCGGACCTTTGCCAACTCTATTTTCACCGCTTCCTGAGATGATGGTGCTGTATCCGACTTCCACTCCTTTCACATCGGTGATGGAATTCCATTGACCGGTTGTGCCGTTAAAAGGCACGCCTAAATCCCGAGCCCGGGGTTTTTGGGCGTAAGCCAGAGAACAAAAGATCGAAATAGTAAAAAGTGTAACTAGTCTTCTCTGGATTGACAGCATAACTTGATCGGGTTTTTGAGGATATCTTAATACTTAAATTTTGACTTCAATTCTTCTAATTTTTCCATTGGGGGATCTGACAATATGATCTTTTGGGTTTCGTAAAGAATAGCAGGATCAAATGGAATTGTGGTTTTCTTATATTCGGCTTCAAATTCTTCTCCCCAATAGTCAAAGGCATCTTCCAGGATTCTCCAATAACTGAGTTCGATTACGTTTTGCCTATAATCATCATCAGGCACCAACATAAAATCCGGAAGTGCCTTATAGGCAAAGACGGGGCCTCCCTCGATTATATATCCTTGGATCAAATCCGTGACCTCAAATCGCTCATACCCCAATTCCCATACATCGATACTGGGTAAATCAGACGTAGGAACAATATAGAGTACGCCGTTGATGACCGTGTTCGGATCTTTCTGGATGTTGAGGTAATGCAGGTATTTGGGATAAATGGTATCTCCTGAGATCAGAATATAATCTTTGGTAAGTGTGCTATCCACATTGTATAGAGGAATGTCAGTCGGCCATGCAAAGGTCCAAGACCGCTTATAGTCTTTGAGGTGTGCAGGTAAAAAAGGCCCATCATAGGCCTTATCCAAGAGTCCCGTTTCAATCAATTTTTTGGACATCAATGAGCCATATCCAAACATTCCCACATGGCCATCGGGTATTTTGAAAGTTGTCAGTTTCTCCTTACAACTTCCAAATGGAAGGAAGAAAACTATAGAAAGTATCAATGTAAGGATATGTTTCATCTGTTTATAATTTGCTTTTTAATGGTCAGATGGAATCTCGCATGGTAAATAATCATCCCAGTGTGTGACGTAAATCGTCATGCTCGATTTCATAAGTTCAACTATTCCTTTTCTTTCAATTCATTTTCTATCAACTCCATTGTGGATTCTGTATGGTGTAAAGCCTCAGATTTTAATCGGAGTGCCAACTCTCTAAAGTGTTTTCTGTGAATAAGCATATTTTTAAATTTTTCACTTTTTAAAAGGCTCTCATAATCCACCGGTTTGGCTCCTTTTTCAGTGTATCTAAAATATTGATGTATCAACGGTAGCACTGATGATGCCCAGAATTGGTCTTCCAATCTTACCGTTTCGCTCAGCATGTTGGCGTATGTTACATCAAATAAATCCATTATGGTCTTTCTAAGGGTTTCGTTTTCCACAATTTCAAATCCTTTGGATTTTATGGATTCAAATCCCGATGCGGACAAAACTATATCCGGAGAGAAAAAGGCAGAAGCAAAATATACGTCCAAAGAATCATGATAAGGACGACTGTTGTCCAGGTGTCCGACTACAAAATTGATTGCTGCTATTGACTTGAGTTCCTTTTGAAGGTCGCTATTGAGCCGTATAGCGTTGATTTCTAAGTTTTCAGTAAGCTCAATCAAGAGTTTGCGTTCGACGGCCCTTTCTTTTTTATACTCATTCCAATTATTGAGTTGGAGTGCAACCAGGATACCAATTACTACAAGAAGAATCTCTCCGATGGCATAAAGCAGGTATCTCTTCAGATTCCCTTCTGCTATTAATTTTTGCCGTACTCTTCGAAAGAATTTTATCACAGATTATTTGTTTTATTTATTGTTACTTCCAGACAGGCCATGTTTCCAGTATCACCGGCGGCCAGTTTATCGCTTTTGCATCAGCAATGATTTTATCAGCGTCTTGCTGCGTCAGCAACCGGTCTACAAGCAATTTATTTGTTTCGGCAATCACATTTTCCATATAGGAATCTTTTCCACCGTACCGCTCTTCGAGGCTAATGAGGGAATCACCACTACTGTCCCGCTCTGCTTTGGTCAGGTCGCTTTTTGCAATAGAAATCCCTCTTTTGAGCCGGTAATTCAGGTTTACGACATTCAAGCCTTTTTTCAGGTAGGGTTCGATGTATCGTTCCTCCTGACTTTTGTCGCTGAAGTAATAGCCTCCTCCGTGAAGGAATACCAGCGTGAAATTGCCTTTTCCATAAGACTCCGCCTGCTTGAAAAGGTAGATGTTCATGTTTTGCTCAGGATCTGAACCGTAGGAGACGTCTTTCAAGATTTGGTAAGTAGTCTCAATCTGTTCAGTCGATAGCTCTTGAATGTCCCTTAGCTTTTGGGAATAGACTGAAGGGAGAATCGAAAAGTTGAAGCCAAGAATTATAAGGACAATTGATCTTCTCATTTATAAATCATCTAGAAATTTAAATATTTCGGCGTAAGCATTTTCCAATTGCTCCTTTGTCGGGCTATGTTTTGCCTCGGGGATATACATCAGGACATCCTTATTTTTTCTAAGCATGGGAACAAACTGCTCAAAAGTAGAAGGAGGGATTTGATCATCAAGACCGCCGTGCCACAGAAAAATGGGTGGATCTTTTTGGTCTAAATAGGTGATGGGCTCGTAGATGGCGAAGTTCTCTTTTAATTCGTAAGTATCCGGGGGAAAAAGCGCCTTTCCCACTGCTCTGAATTGTTCATTTTCATGCTCGGTAAATATCCGTTCCACGACATCCAAGCCATCCACAGGTCCGGAAAAGTTGATGATGCCTGTGATCGAAACGCCCTCATTTAGCTTATTGGGATATTCTAGGTCGTTTTGAGCTAATGCTACATTGGTAGCAATGTGTGCACCGGCAGAAAAGCCTGTCACGATCACATTATCCAAATTCAAACCATATTCGCTGTTATTGGCCTGGAGAAAATTCAGTGCATAGGTCAAGTCGCTTGTGGCTATTGGAATCCCTCTTTTCAGCCGATAATTCAGGTTTACGATATTCAAGCCTTTTTTCAGGTAGGGTTTGATGTACCGTTCCTCCTGACTTTTATCGCTAAAGTAATAGCCTCCTCCATGAAGGAATACAACCGTGAAATTACTTTTCTCATAAGTGCCAGCCTGTTTTGAAAGATAGATGTCCATGTTTTGCTCTGGATCTAAACCATAAGAGACGTCTTTCAATACTTTGTAAGCAGCAGTTTGTTGTTCAGTCGATAGGTCCTGAATGCTCGTCAGCTTTTTGGTGCAAGAGTAAAGGAAAATTGAACAAATTAGAATAACGTAAATGGATGTTTTTTGCATGGAGGATTGGATAATGTGTTCCCGATTCATATTAAAGACGCTTTGATTTATTTCTTTTTATCTGCAAACCAGGTGTCGCGAAGTATTTTCCATTCTCCCTCCTCTTTTTGCCAAACCAATAAATACCTTCCTGTCCCTACTATTTCCCCATTTTTATGAGACCAAGTGCCTGTTCCTTCTTCCACGAGCAATTGGTCAGAGCCCCACAAGTGTACTGTTTTGAAACTCGAGCCGGTAATACTATCCCGGATCATTCCTCCAAAAACCTTTGTGATATTATCCCTCCCAACTGTAGATGGAATGACTTCGGC
>JBBQDY010000319.1:0-4190 GCA_038320155.1 Cytophagales bacterium | reverse complement strand
GCATACCGTGGAAATTCCAAAATTCGCATCTGTCGGAACTGGAAGTCTCCATAGGTGTCTGAGAAATACTTGAGTCCATCTTTGTAGGAATCCACAAAGCTCGCCAAGTTGTACTCGTGCCCCTTTTGGTAATAGATTTCGATGTCGATTTCTTTTCCGGAAGTCAAGGTGGTTTTATCCCGAAGTACTTCATACTCCGCAGAAAGTACCGAAAAGAATGCTTGAATTGGGGTGTCCTGTATGTAATGGAAATAGCGTCGACCCTCTTCCTCCCATTCTTTCTGAAGGTAACCTGGAGCGATTGCAATCTGAGAAGGAATTGTACTGACTATTGCCTCAAATTGGATCAGATCTGCCTCATCGGAGAAAAGCAGCGTGTTTCTCCCAAAAGGATCATCATGAGGAGGGAGATCTTCCAATTTTTCAGGAAGGTCATACTCCTTTCGCTTTTCATCACTATTCAGTTCATTACCGGCCGAATAGCCTATCTCAGGCATACCGCCTGCAATGAAACTGCCATTGTTCACCAGCTCTCTACCAAATCCAGAATTCGGGAATCCTTGATTGATGACTTTGCTTTTGATCATAAGTTCCAAAGTGTCTCCAGGCATCAGTGTCTGTGGTAAGGCAGTGATTCGATACCATTCTTGCAGATCTTTTTTCCCAAAAATCTGAAACTTGGGAGCGTCATAGACTAGCGGAAAGCGATAAGGCAATTCCTGACCTTGATGAAGGATTTCAAAATCCGTCAAGCTGCTGCTATTAAAGTGGACCGAGTCAATTGGCTCATTGGTTTTATTTACCATTTCCACTTGAGCTTCGAAATAAGCATCTCGCTCCATTGGATAGAGATCCGCTTTGAGATTGACTTTGGTGATTTTTGGCTGCGCAATAAACTCGTACTGCTTGAGTTGCTTTTCGTAAGCCACCTGCTGCAACTCCCCTTCATCTGAAGTTTGATAAGAATTGTCATAGACGACCGAGTTGAAAATATATCCGCCGCAAAGCAGGCCAATAAATAAAAATCCGTAAGCTGTCAGGGCTGTTTTCTTTCCCAGCTTGCCTTTGGCAGTTTGAAGTCTACTCTTGATTGAGCTGTCGGTTCCGCGACTATAAAAGATGCTAAAGAACAAAACCAAGAAGATTCCGATGGCAGTCCAATACAGATTAAACCAGAAAAGCGGTTCTCCGAAATGTCCCAATCCATTCATGTCGCTCCAGCGATAGTCTGGTTTATAAGAGAAAAAGAACAGGTTGAAATTGTAACCCGCAAAATTCCTGAGTACGATCAGTACCAGCCAAATTCCAATCGCAGCTGCATGACCGGCAAACTTATTATTGACCACCAAATGCACCGCAAAGACCAGCATCACCATTTGCAGGTAATCCGGAAGGGAAATCAAATAGCTATCGACCAGATATACTCTCAAATCGTAATTGAAATAACCTTTGAGGGTTTGGATAATCAAACCCACTACTACTGGGATGGTGGTTAGCAAAAGACAAATAAATGCCATTCCGAAAAACTTGGAAGCGATCACCGAACCGTCTTTTACCGGGAAGGTATCATTGATGACTGAGTAGCCAGAGGCTTTATCCCGATGGAGTGTTTCCCCTGTGAAAAACACAATGATGATAAACACAAAGAGATTGTAGTCAAAGGTCTTGTACTCCATCAGAAAGGAAGTGGCGGGAAAATTCGGCACACTGTAAAGGGTATTTCCAATCCAGAAATCAATAATCAGAAACACAGAACCACCCAAAAGGATCGACCGGAAATACACATCTTTCAGGATATTCTGAACCTCAATCCGAGTCATGGTCTTGAAGCTGTTCCATTGATAGCTTCCACCAAAATTGGCTTTGGCCAACACTTGCTGAATCACTGGAGCGCTTTCCTTTTCCGTGGACTTTTTAGACTTTTTCTGGACAGTTTGGAAGAAATAACTGAAGCTAAATCTGAAATAAGAGGCAATGAAAAATATCAGACCTATTGAGATCCAGATTATTCGATTCAGCAGGAGATTCCCCGCGAATGGCAGAATGAAGTTATTTTGCTCGTAAGGCGTTAGGTACCGCGTCTGGAAATTGAAAGTATTTAATCCAAATGGATCCAGAAGTTCTACCAAATCCTTGTTCTCAATATCTGAAGCAAGAAAATTTGTGAGTAGGTAGATTATAAAAACGATAATTCCTCCTGAATAAATCGACTTGATATTTCGCGTGAAAATAATCAACGCAAAAAAGAGCGATCCCGCTAACCAAAGGTTGGGAACGGTCAATGTCAGCCAAGGCTGCAAGTAATTCATAAAGGCATTTGGACCATATCGCATCGCGTCTGTTCCAAATAGGGGTCCTAATAGTGAACCTACATATATCCCGATCAAACTTCCTAAGGAGATGAAAAGCAAGGTCACAAAAGATCCCCAAAATCGACCCATAAAATAGGCGAACTTGGAGATGGGATAGCTAAAAAGGAAGGTTCCGGTTTTATGTTCCAGGTCCCGATAGATGGGAACTCCCATTACTGCCGAAGCAATCAGGATTCCAAAAAGGGAAATTATCAATTGCAGATTCGCAATAACAATCGGTGCATTGTGATACACCTTTTCCGAGGCAGGGGTATTTCCAAAGCCAATCAAAAGCATGGCTACCAAAAAGAGCATCCCAAAATAGATATAGGTCGCCGGGCGACTGAATCTATATTTCAGTTCAAATATGAATATATCTAAAAACATGGGAGGACTTATATAGTGATTGGATCTACTCTCTTTGAAATATGACTAAAATAGACATCTTCCAGATCTGCAGGTACCGCAATGAATCCAGCTCCCGGATCGGTATCACTCTCGATTCGTAGGCTGAGTTTTCCTTCCAATAGCTTCGTGGAGATCACTTGATGCTCCTTTCGGTAAATCTCCAGTTCGCTCTTTTCAATAGATTTTTTATAGATTTTTCCTTGAACCGATGCGATCCCATCTGCCGGCTTGCCTTGCATCAGGAGTTCGCCTTGACAAATAATCGCCATGTTGGAGCAAAGCGTATTCACATCTTCCACGATATGAGTGGAAAGGATTACCACGGTATTTTCACCGATTTCAGAAAGCAAATTGTAGAATCTGTTCCGCTCTGAAGGATCCAGCCCGGCAGTAGGCTCATCGACAATAATCAAGGAAGGACTTCCCACCAAAGCCTGAGCGATTCCAAATCGCTGACGCATTCCCCCAGAAAAAGTGCCCAATCCTTTTTTTCGATGGGTGTAGAGGTTGACTTTGTGAAGCAGGTTCTCTACAATAGCTTTTCGTTCAGATTTATTTCCGATACCCTTCATCTGTGCGATGTGATCAAGCATTACTTCTGCATTGATTTTAGGATAAAGACCGAAGTCCTGTGGCAAATAACCTAGCCGCTCACGAACAGCCTGCTTGTCATTGACCACGTCAATGTTATCTAAAAAAATGGTTCCTGAATCGGGATCCTGAAGCGTTGCGATGGTTCGCATTAAGGTGGATTTTCCTGCTCCATTTGGTCCTAGCAGTCCGAACATCCCTTGGGGAATGGTTAAAGAGATGTCATTCAAAGCTTTTACGCCATTGGCATAAGTCTTCGAAAGGTTTTTGATGGTTAGTTCCATAAGTTTTATTAAAAGTTTGAATTGATGGTTTGCTTATTTTTTTGAAAAAACTGAATTTAATATTCGATTCAATTTCAATATAGGTAATTGATTTTAAAGTGGTTTTATCCTGGTTACAGATGCATTATTACCCTGTTGGATGCAGAATATTAGGGAAGGGTTGCACCAGCCTGTTTTTTTTTCGCTAATTGACGTGTGAAAAAATAGTATTTGCCAGCCTACATTTGAATCCTACTAGAATCCCCTCTTTTATGAAACGATCTACCACTTTAGCACTAGTCATCTTGATTTTTGCTTTTTCCTCCTGTACCAAAAAGGAATTTTTGAAAGAATCCGGCCAAGTGGAATCTTTCGCAGAAATGGTCCAAGCTGGGGTAAAACCAATCGCGCTTAGTCCTCCTATGAGTTCGGTGGAGCTGGAATTATTTTTACCGGAGGTTAAGCGATTGGCAGCCAAGTATGAAGTTGAGTTTTTCAGGGAATCAGCATTGATCGATACCGATTTGTTTGATGATTCAGTGATGACAGGGAAAGAAGTCTTGGTTATCTACAAAGG
>JBBQDY010000318.1:0-4204 GCA_038320155.1 Cytophagales bacterium | reverse complement strand
GATTGATGTATTCCTGTACGCCTGAGATCATCGGAAGCTTTGACAGTTCAATAGTCGCTGAAAGTCCAGCTCCCTCACACATTTCGATCAGATGTCCCAAAAGTCCAAAACCTGTCACGTCAGTCATCGCATGAACCTCTTGATGATTTCCTAAAACTTCCCCAATGGAATTCAGGGTGCAGGTTATGTCAATCAGTTTAGAATAATCGATATCAGAAATTTTCTGTCGTTTCAGTGCAGTCGCTAAAACCCCAACGCCCAATTCCTTGGTGAGGAAAATCAAATCTCCTGCTTTCGCCCCTTTATTGAGTTTGATCTTTTTGGGATGAACTACCCCGCTCACAGATAGTCCAAAAATTGGATCTTTCGCTGCAATGCTATGTCCACCGGCTAGCTCAATGCCAGCGGCTTTGCAGATGGTTTTAGCACCTTCCATCACTTTGGCTGCCAATTCGGGAGCGAGCTTTTCCACTGGCCAACTCAAAATCGCATTAGCAAAAATTGGCTTTCCACCCATAGCATAGACATCTGAAAGCGCATTTGCAGCAGCAATTCGACCAAAATCAAATGGATCATCTACAATTGGGGTAAAAAAATCTACAGTATTGATGACTGCAATTTCCTCTGATACTTGGTAAACTGCTGCATCATCTTTTCCTGAATTACCGACCAGAAGGTTTGGGTCAGTTTGGGTAAATGAACCACTGGAACTTAGGATTTGATCTAAAATTGCGGGGGCGATTTTACAACCACAGCCGGAGCCTTCACTCCATTCAGTTAGTCTTGTGGGTAGTTTTGGAGGTAAGTTGGTTTCTAGCATGTATAAGTTGGTTTACCGCTTCAGTTTCAGATATTCCTTCCAAATTCAGCGAAATGGTATTTTTTGATTCGTGCTTTTCTAGGTCAAAATCATAAGCTTTATCGTAATAAATCAAGAGATTGGCAATCCAATCTTCATGATTTTCATCGATAATGGCTTCGATGGCTTGGGAGGTTCGCAAGCCTCCAAGTTTCTTTTTGAGACGAAGAACCGCCTGAATTAATTCATCTTTTGGCAGAAGAGCATACTCGTCAGCAATCAATTTGACTCGCTCGGCATCAGTTCGATGAATGTCGATTAGTGGTGCTTGCAGCATTTGCTGGTAAAATAGATCTGGCAAAATCAAGCGTCCAATTTTCCTGCTTTCATTTTCAATCCAAGTCGGCTGATCAGGATCTAATTTCATCACCGCCTCTGCCAGCAAGTTTTCAAATTGCTCGACTGTGGGTTGCGGCGCTTGTCCGATTGCTCCAAAGCTGGAGCCTTTGTGGTTGGCGATTCCTTCCAAATCCAGAATTTGTTCCCCTTTGTTATCAAGATTTTTAAGTAGTCGAGTCTTTCCCGTCCCTGTCCGACCTGCCAAAACAATAAGGTTAAGCTTATCACGAACTAGATCGAAGCTATAGGTTCGATAGGTTTTATATCCACCTTGGAGACGGTAAACTTCAAAACCAACCATAGTCAACAGCCAAGAAAGTATCTGACTTCGCATTCCTCCGCGCCAACAATAAATAAGAATTTTCTTGTCAGGAAACTGTGCCAAAGCCAATTTCTGAATTTCATAAAATCGTGGGCCAACCAATTCAAATCCCTTCAAGGTGGCAGATTCAGAACCTTTTTCTTTATAAAGTGTACCCACAACCACGCGCTCTTCATTGTTGAGAATTGGGATGTTGATTGCTTTTGGAATCTGACTTTGTTCAAACTCGCCCTCACTTCTTGCGTCGATTAGCGGAAGTCTTTTGCGAAGCTCAAAAAATTCACGAAGGGTAATTAAGGTTTCTGCCATTATGGGGTCAAGTTAAAAAAACATATATGAATTAGGAATCACACTAGGCGATGAATGAAAACTTGAGTCCCAATCAAGTGTCAGGAATAAATTCTGTTTTGGACTCGAGCTATAAAGTTCAAATTCAGAGAATGAGTAAATTGTTTTTAAATAATTCCTTTGTTTTCCTTTGCGGTTAAAAGGATGTAAGAAAAAAAGGTCCAAGTCTGAAGACTCGAACCAATTTCGGTCCAAGTCTGAAGACCTTGAACCAATTAGATATCTATAATTCTAAGCTTTTAACTTACAGCTGAGCATCCAATTTTTGAATAAGTACAGATTTTGGCACTGCACCAACCTGCTTATCTACGATCTCTCCACCTTTGAAGAATAAGAGTGTAGGAATGGAACGGATCCCGAAAGCTTGCGCCACACCAGGATTAGAATCGACATCTACTTTGCCGATTATTGCTTTTCCTTCATAGTCACCAGCAAGTTCTTCAACTACTGGACCGATCATTTTACAAGGACCGCACCACTCTGCCCAAAAGTCAACCAAGATTGGCTGCTCAGATTTGATGATTTCTTCAAAGTTTGCGTCGGTGATTTCTATTGCTTTTGCCATTTTATGGTTTGGTTAATATTTTAAATTTCAAATTATAGGTTCTAAATGGAATCCAAGTTTAATAAGTTCCAAAGCAAATAAAAAACTAAATACTACTCATAATAAATATAAGTCCATTTGCTTCTCACCTGCTGACCAAATTGAAGTGAGTTCAAGGTTTCCTCCACCAATTGATTTTGACCGTTGTATTTGAAGCTCATAAAAGAGTCTCCCATGCCGTTCTGCCCGCTAAGCTTTTTTTCGGTCAGATTGCCCGCTAAGTCATACTCGTAAACTAAAAAATAATAAGGAGCGCCAGCCGACCGATCATAGTAGAAATGTTCCTCATTAATTTTGTTAGAATTGTCTGAATAAATAAATTCGGCTAAATCCCCTTCACCTTTCACCCTTCCGAAAGTACTTTTTATTCTTCCCTGTTCATCGTAGGTATTCTGCACCCAAGTTGTGAAAGCTATTTCAGACCCTCGCAACTCACGTGCTAAAAGTCCCGAAGTATTGTACTCGTATTTGCGAGTATTGAAAAAGATCAACCCAAATTCGCCAACTTGAAATGCTTTGCTCGAAGTGATCAAACCCTTGATATCAAAGTAATTTAAAAGATATCCACTTGAACCTCCTGCATTATTTTTAGTCACTTCTAGAATTGGATTTCCAGTTTTATCGTAAAAATAATCTGTGACTAAGTCGGCTTTATTGAGATTGGAATAGAAATAGGATTTGCTTTTCATTTTCCCTGTGGCTGGCAAAAGCTCACCGGCAAGCACAACATTTAACTCGGAGACATTGGTATCTAAGACAGGTTCTTCGATCGGAGATTGCGGTTCGTTACAAGCGCTTAGTAATAAAAAGAATAGCAGAGAAAGGTAAAGCGGCTTTTTCATGATTTTGTGATTAAAGAATAACTAGTATACGGATTTATAAACGAATGTTTCCTCCTAAACTTATTCATTTACTAATTTGAATTAGAGCTCTTTAAATTCTAAACCACCTTATACATCACTTCTGGAATCTGTCTCAATTCTTTGATCATCTCCGCACTTGGGTCAATGGAGAATTTCTTCGAGAATAGCTCGAGGGTGATGTTTTCCTTCCGATCGATCACGTCAAAATAAAGCTTTGCCTCGCCTTTGTATTTCGAAGTGATCGCTTCTAGTTTTTCCATCAGATCATAGCTCAAATCATCCAGGTTGATATTCACCCGGATTCCTTTGACCATTTTACCCCGGACTTCACTCAATAGCATAATGCTGTTGATTTTGAATTCCAACTCATTTTCTGCCCAGCGTTTGGGTTCGACCTTTCCGGAGAGGAATACAAACCAACCCGACATGAAGTATTCTTTGAACTTCACATAATCATCACCAAAGAGGAAAAATGTAAATGATCCAGCATAATCCTCCATAGTCAGGGTGCCAAATGGTTTCCCATTTTTAGTGGTTCGATGTGCAAAGCTTTGCACCGAACCAGCCAACTTGATATCGCTTCGATTTCGTAAGCTATCAAGGTCAGTTAGATCGGGTAAGGAGGCATTGGTGAAGGAATCGATTTCCAGTTTGTATTGGTCCAAAGGATGCCCTGAAATATATAATCCTACTACTTCCTTTTCGATGTTGAGTTGCTGAAGTTGGGAGAAAGGCTCCATCGGTGCAATGGTTGGCATGGGAACAGCCATGCTTCCGCTTCCCCCGCCAAAAAGACTTACCTGAGCAGAATCTTCCTCCTGCTGGATTTTCTGTGCATATTTTGTTGCTTTTTCGATCAGCGAAATATC
>JBBQDY010000317.1:0-4226 GCA_038320155.1 Cytophagales bacterium | reverse complement strand
TCGTTTTTCGCAAGCGATTCACCCAATAGGTTTAATTTTTCTTTGCCCTTGAGCGTCAATTGGCGGTCTATGTCAAGTCCTCCCGAAAAACCTGCTTCCCCGTGTCTTAGTAAAAGTAATTGCTTCATTTTCCTTTTGATATCAGATTAAAAATCATCTTTGAGCTCTCAAAAATCTCACCAATTCAAGTTTGATAGAGCGGATTAATTTGGAGGAGAAAACAATGCCCTCTATTTTTAGCTTTTCGAATCGGGGAAAAAACCTTGTGAAAAAACACTTTTATGTCAAAAAACCTTGTTATCGTCGAGTCACCTGCCAAAGCTAAAACTATTGAAGGGTACTTAGGCAAAGATTATAAAGTAGCGTCCAGCTATGGACACGTGAGAGATCTTCCAAAAGGAGATAAGGCGATTGACATCAAAAATCGATTTAATCCAACCTACGAAGTCACTGCTGATAAAAAGGACGTGATCAAAAATCTCAAAAACCTGGTAAAAGACGCAGAGACGATCTACCTAGCAAGTGACGATGACAGGGAAGGAGAGGCAATTTCTTGGCATTTGAAGGAAGTCTTGAAGCTAAAAGATGAAAACACCAAGCGGATAGTTTTTCGGGAGATCACCAAAAATGCAATTACAAAGGCGATTGAGAATCCAAGAACTATCGACTATGACCTTGTCAATGCGCAGCAAGCACGAAGAATATTAGATCGATTGGTTGGGTTTGAATTATCCCCAATCCTTTGGAAAAAAATAAAAACCGGACTGTCTGCAGGACGAGTCCAGTCAGTGGCAGTTCGATTGGTTGTAGAGCGAGAGCGAGAAATCGAGCAGCACAACGCGAAATCCAGTTTTAGAATTACCGCCCAGTTTGAGGTCGAAGGGAAAACCTTTCAAGCCGAGCTTCCAAAGAAATTTGAAACCAAGGATGAGGCCGAAGATTTCCTGAAGAAATGTTTGGAAGCACAATTCGAGGTGGCGAACTTGGAAAAGAAGCCAACCAAGAAAACCCCAGCAGCTCCTTTTACCACTTCCACACTTCAGCAAGAAGCGAGTAGAAAGCTTTATTTCTCCGTCGCTCAGACCATGTCTGTAGCACAAAAGCTTTATGAGGCGGGTAGGATTACCTATATGCGAACTGACAGTGTCAACTTATCTGATGACGCAATGGCTTCAGCAAAGAATGCGATTGTGAGTTCTTTTGGCGCTCAATATCATAAATCTCGAAAGTTTACCAACAAATCAGAAAGTGCTCAAGAAGCGCACGAAGCTATCCGACCGACGGATTTTGCTGTAGCTGAAATCAGTGGCGATAGAAATGAATCTCGTCTCTATGATTTGATTTGGAAGCGGGCAATTGCCTCTCAGATGGAAGACGCTGCTTTGGAAAAAACTACGATCACCATCGCTATTTCGAATCTTCCTCAGAATCTTGTGGCAACCGGCGAAATCATTAAGTTCGACGGATTTCTAACGGTTTATTTGGAGGATACTGACGATGAGCCGGAGGAAGAAGAGATCAGCGGAAAAGCAATTTTGCCTCCATTGAATATTGGTCAAAGCCTTAATTTGCAGGAGATGAAAGGAAGAGAATCCTTCACTCGTGCCTCGCCGCGATACACGGAAGCAGCTTTGGTGAAGAAACTGGAGGAATTGGGAATCGGAAGACCTTCGACCTATGCTCCTACAATCTCTACAATTCAAAAACGGGAATATGTGATCAAAGAATCGCGTGACGGAACTCCTCGGAATTATGTAGAGATGATCATTGCCAAGGGCAATTTCACTGAAGCCACCAAAACCGAAAATACAGGAGCAGAGAAGCAGAAGCTTTTCCCGACAAACATTGCCATGGTCGTAAATGACTTCTTGGTGGAGCATTTTCCAAATGTGATCGACTTCAGTTTTACAGCAAGAGTAGAAAAGGAATTCGATGATATCGCCGCTGGAGGACAGGTTTGGCAGGATATGCTCGAATCATTTTACAGTAAATTCCATCAAAGTGTCTCTGACACTGAGCAGGTTTCCCGTCAGGATGTCAATTCGAGCCGAGAGATCGGGGTTCACCCGGTTAGCGGTAAGATGATCATAGCCCGTCTGGGCAAGTTCGGTCCCTTGGTGCAGATCGGCGATAGCGAGGATGAAGAAAAGCAATTTGCCAGCCTTAAGAAAGGGCAGTTTATTGAAAATCTTACCTTGGATGATGCCTTGGAACTATTCAAACTTCCGCGTGATGTCGGACATTTTGAAGACAAAAAAGTCGTAGCGGCAATCGGTAGATTTGGTCCATACATCAGGCATGATGGAGCTTTCGTTTCTTTGGGAAAAGAGCATGACCCATTAAGTATCACTGAAGTTGAAGCGATCCAACTTATTAAGGACAAGCGAGAAGCAGATGCAAAGAAATTCATTAAATCCTTTGATCAAGATGCTGAAATTCAAATTCTGAATGGAAGATGGGGACCTTATATCAAGAAAGGCAAGGATAATTTCAAAATTCCAAAAGGAAAAGAGGCCGAGGAATTAACCTATGCAGAGACTGTAGAAATCATCGAAAATCAGCCTGATCCTAAGAAGAAGGGTAAATTTGCTAAAAAGAAAAGCTAGTATCAATAGGGTTGGCTAATCAGCTTGCAAAGGAAATATAAAATGAAGACAAGAATAATCCAGCAACTTGCTAAGACTGTGTTATTCTTGTCTTTTCTTTTTGCGGCAAATCAATTGGCAGCTCAGAAAATATTCAAAGGAACGATCATCGATGCCGCTCGAAATGAACCGATTCCTTATGCAACGGTCTTTTTGACCAATACTACTTTTGGGGTTTCTGCAGATGAAGAGGGCAAATTCTCCTTGAAAGTGCCCGAAGGAAATTACGATGTGATTGTCCGCATGCTAGGGTTTGAATCCTTGACTTTTGCATTGAATACTACAACTCTACAACCTCAAGGCTATAAAATGATGCTGCTACCAATGGAGGATCAACTCGATGAGATTGAAGTGGAGGAGAAGCGCGATCCAGCTTGGTATCGAAATTTGGCCACTTTCAAAACCTATTTTCTAGGGTCCTCAGAAAATGCAAAATCAACTACCATCCTCAATGAAAAAGTCCTTCGCCTGGATGATCAATCAGAACCTGCGGTTTTGAAAGTAAAGGCTGCCGATGTTTTGAAAATTGAGAATCCAAAACTTGGTTATAGACTTGATTATATTCTGACTGACTTCAGGTATGAAGTGAGAGCGGGATACATTTTCTACGGTGGAAATCCACTTTTTATTCCTGATACGACTCTGACTAAAAGTAAATTGAAAAAGGTGGAAAGTAATCGGGAGGTGGCTTATCGGGGAAGTTTGCAGCATTTTATTCAAGCACTTTACCGAGGAAATGTGGCCGAAGAAGGATTTGAGATTCGAAGACTCGACCGACTCCCAAAGGATGGAGGATTCTTGGATCAGTTGAATAGCCAAATTTTGGATGAAGAAACGCTTTTGACTCGTGGCGCTGATGGCAAAGTGGCGATCAGTTACGATTTTCATCTTCATATTCTGTACAAACTTGAAAAAGAGTCGAGTGAGTATGCCGGAATCATGAATGGGAAAAAATCAGTAAATCAATCCTCTCTCATGAAACTTGAAGTGGATTCATTAGAGCTTTATGAAAATGGCGGCTACGCTGATCCCTTTGGAATCATGGTAGAAGGCTATATGGCTTGGGAGCGGGTTGCGGATTTGCTTCCCTTGGACTATCGACCTTCTGAAGAGAAAAAAAATTGATTATAAATGAAGGGTAACTTTGTCCAAAATTAGGGCTTTCACGATACTGTTTTTTAGCTTTTCTGTATCGATAGGCTTACTGATGTAATCGTCCATTCCCACTGCATTTACCTTATTTCTGGCTTTTTCTGTAGTATCGGCTGTTACGGCAATAATTGGGATCTCTTTCGAATTTATCCCTGAATTTCCCTTTCGGATTTCTTCAGTAGCCTCATACCCGTCCATCTCAGGCATTTGTAGATCCATCAGTATCAAATCAAACTTTTGCAGCTCCATAGCTTTTAAAGCTTCCAGCCCATCATTTGCAAAATCAAATGTAACCCCCTCATACTTTCGTAATATCGACTTCATCACAAGCTGATTGACTCGGTTATCTTCGACCACTAAAAAATGTTTTCCTTGGAGTAATGCTTTGGAATCTCCCAATGCCAGGTCATTATTACCATTGGCGCTTCC
>JBBQDY010000316.1:0-4246 GCA_038320155.1 Cytophagales bacterium | reverse complement strand
GGTTAAGGTGTAATTATAAAATCAATTGATTAAACAAAATTCCTAGCCAAGAGCTTACCAAGAATGTCCAAATCACTTCGAATCATCTATATGGGAACACCGGAATTCGCTGTTCCCGCCCTTGAATTATTAGTCCAGAATGACTGGAATGTAGTAGGTGTAATCACGGCCCCAGACAAACCAAAAGGTCGTGGGCAAAAGTTAATCCCTTCCCCAGTCAAAGAATCTGCGCTAAAACATGGCTTGAATATTCTCCAGCCAACCAATTTAAAGTCACCAGAATTCCAAGATGAGTTGCGGGCTTTAAAAGCAGATTTACAAATTGTCGTTGCTTTCCGGATGCTTCCTGTAGCAGTTTGGGATATGCCGCCAATCGGCACATTTAATCTTCATGCTTCATTGCTACCCAATTACCGTGGCGCAGCTCCGATCAACTGGGCGATCATCAACGGCGAAAAAGAAACCGGAGTGACGACCTTTTTCTTGAAGCATGAAATCGATACCGGAAGTATTATTTACCAAGAAAAAGTAGCGATCCTTCCTGAGGATGACTTGGGTTCGCTCTATGAAAAGCTGATGGAATTGGGCGCAAACTTGGTTTTAAAAACAGTGAAAGCAATAGCTGCAGATGAGGTGGTTGCTCTCCCTCAAGACGAGTCAAAAGCGATGCACCACGCCCCAAAAATCTTCAAGGAAACCGGAGAAATCAATTGGGCGAATTCAGCTGAGTCCATTCATAACTTGATTCGTGGCCTTTCACCTTATCCTGCCGCTTGGACTTCTTTGGATGGAAAGTTCTGTAAGATTTTTAAAACCATGGTATCTGAAGAAAACTTGTCGAAAGTAGCCTTGGGAAATTACAGCTCAGATGGGAAAACATTTTTAAAATTTCAAACTGGAGAAGGAAGCGTATCGATTCTTGAACTTCAACTTGAGGGAAAAAAGCGAATGCAGATTGGTGACTTTTTGAGAGGGTATAATCTTGAAAAAAGCATGAAATAATTTTAAAATATGATTGATTTTTAAGAACTTAGGCTTGATATTTCAAATTTTTAACTCTTTTTATCATGAAAAATTTAGCAAGAATTACCTTTTTATTTAGTCTCATCTTTTTTGCTTCGATCCACGCTGAAGCACAATTCATCAAAAAAATAAAGCAAGCAGCTTCCCAAGGCATGGAAAACGCTGTCGAAAGGAAAGTCCAGCAAGAGGCGGAAAAAATGATGACCCGACAGCTTGAAAAGCAATTAGCAGGATTATTCGGTGAAAGTGGCTCAAGCTCTCCAATCAACTTCGACATGGAGAAATTGATGGCAGGACTAGGCGAAGATGTGCCAACGGAAGATTCTTATGAATTTACAGGGTTTCTAGTTATGGAATTACAAACCAAAGACGAAAAAGGAAAGTCTGGAGATCCGATGAATATGAAGTCTTACCTCAGCAATTCTTCAGAGTACACCGGGATGGAATTGGTAGATCCGAAAAAACCGGAAACGGTCACCAACATGATTTTCGATACTAAAAATAAGGCTTCAATACTTTTGATGGATAATGAAGAGACTAAAAATAGCTTTGTCTACAAGTTAGATTTTGATGCATTAGTGGAAGAAAGTATCGAAGAGACTGATACCTCGATGAAAGAGGGTGATATTGTGGTAAAAAAGACGGGCAACACCAAAAGTATTCTGGGCTATGAATGTGATGAATATTCTGTAAAAACCGAAGACGGAGCTGGTACCTATTGGATCACCGATGAGTTAATTGAGGGAACCAATTCATTTTGGAGCAGCAACAGCCCATTCTCCTCCAGCAAAATGCAGGAGAAATACGCCGATCATTTCGCAAACATGCCTAAAGGCAATTTTATGGAAATGGACTTCAAATCAAATGACGGTTCGGACGTACAGATGAAAGTCATTGATATTCAACCCTCCTCGGCGCAAATATTCACAATGAGTGACTATCCAAATATGATGCAGTCTATGAAGCAACAGTAATTATCTTACTTATAATTTTTTATCAAATTGAGGGCTGTTATCTTCAAGCAAAAGACTGTTGAAGATGAAGATTTCCCTAATTGCCGCCGTAGCAAAAAACAATGTAATTGGCAAAGAAAATGAGCTAACCTGGCGATTGCCGGTAGACTTTAAACGCTTTAAATCCATTACTTCCGAACATTATATTCTTATGGGGCGAAAGACCTTTGAGTCGCTTGATAAACCTCTGCCCAATCGAACCCATCTGGTCATTACCAGAAATTCCGATTATCAAGTCCCAGCAGGACATCATGTCTTCAACTCAGTGGAGTCTGCTTTTACCTTTTGCAATAAAATGCAAATCGATTCACTCTTTGTAATCGGCGGCGGAGAAATCTATACCTTGACCCTTCCCATGGCTGATGAACTTCTATTGACTGAGGTTGATGCCAGTCCGGACGGAGATGCTTATTTCCCGGAATTTGATCTTAGTGATTGGAAAGAAACTTTTCGCGAATTTCATCCTGAAGATGAAAAGCACGAACACTCCTTCTCCTTTGTAAACTATACCCGAATCAAATCCTAACATGCCCCAAAAAACCATTTGGATCACTGGAGCATCTTCAGGAATCGGAGAAGCAGCAGCTTTTCACTACAATGGGGAAGGCTATCAAGTGATCCTTTCGGCACGAAACGAGGAAAGATTGCGAGAAGTAAAAACCAAAAGTAAGTATCCTGAATCTTGTTACGTGTTGCCTTTGGACTTGGAAGCTATCTCTTCTTTTGAGCAAAAAACGAAAGAGGCGATCAAGGCCTTTGGGAAAATAGACATCATGCTTCATAATGGGGGAATAAGTCAGCGTTCGTTGATTTTTGAGACTCCTCTTGCCGTAGACCGCAAACTAATGGAAGTCAACTTCTTTGGGACAGTGGCATTGACCAAGGCTTTACTTCCGCATTTCATTGCAAACAAATCGGGGCACTTTGGAGTCATCACCTCATTAGTCGGGAAATTTGGAACTCAATTTCGATCAAGCTATGCGGCATCAAAACACGCGCTTCATGGATTCTTTGAAACCTTGAGATCTGAACATTACAAGGATCAAATCAACGTGACGCTGATTTGCCCTGGATTTATTCATACCAATGTATCAGTAAATGCACTTACTGCCGATGGCACAGCACTCAATAAAATGGATCAAGCTCAGGCAAACGGTATGAGTCCTGAAAAATGCGCCAAGGAAATCTTTGGTGCGATGAAGTCAAAAAAGGAAGAAGTTTATATCGGTGGAAAAGAGACTTATGTCGTGTATCTCAAACGTTTTTTCCCTGGAGTATTCTCCAAAATTCTCCGAAAATCAAACGTTCGGTAATAAAAATTTAGAATGAAAGTAGTTAGAGCTGAGATAATAGCCATTGGAGATGAATTGCTCTATGGACAAATAGTGGACACAAACAGTCATTGGATCAGTCAAGAACTTGACCTAATGGGTGTGAAAGTAGTACGGAAAACAACCGTAGGTGATGATCGAAAGGATGTGCTTGCAGCATTTGAATCCGCAGAAAAGCGAGCTGACATCGTCCTGATCACTGGCGGCCTTGGGCCTACAAAAGATGATTTGACCAAGCCACTGCTCGCTGAATTCTTCGGTTGCGACATCGTAGAATTTCCCGAAGCAGTAGAAGCAGTCAGCTCCTATTTTCTCAGAAGAGGGCGAGAAATGACGCCCCTGAATATCCTACAAGGTCACTTACCTGCCTGCTGTACTTACGTCCCTAATGAAGTCGGAACAGCTCCGGGAATGTGGTTTGAACGAAATGGCACCTATTGGATGTCCATGCCGGGCGTGCCCCATGAAATGAAAAAGCTAATGAAGGATTTTGTTCTTCCCAAAATCCCCCAACTTTTCGCCCTTCCTGTAATCTATCATAAGCTCATCAAGACTGTTGGTATCGGCGAAAGCTGGCTAGCTGATTTGATTTCGGATTGGGAAACTGCCCTACCGAGTTCGATTCGATTGGCCTACCTCCCATCCCTTGGTCACGTCAAACTTCGATTGACTGGTTTCGGGATTTCGAAAGAGGAGTTAGAAAAGGCTGTCGATGGGCAGATCGAAGCAGTGCTTCCTTTGATCGGAAAATATGTCTATGGATTCAATTCTGAAACTTTAGAAACGGCAATTGCCAAGCTTTTGACTGCTGAAAAGAAAACCATAGCTTTGGCAGAGAGCTGCTCTGGAGGTTATATTTCTCATTTGATCACCAGTGTC
>JBBQDY010000315.1:0-4254 GCA_038320155.1 Cytophagales bacterium | reverse complement strand
ATGACTCCACAGGGCTCAAAATGATCCGTGAAAAGCTGAGTTTGCTGCCGGGCTATACCGAAAATAGTCTGGAAGTTGATTGTGAAAAGGGAAGATGTGAGGTACGGGTTTTGATTTTTTACGGGAAAAGTTAACGGTTATACAGGATTTTGGGGCGATTGTGAATTGGTGGGGGAAGTTGATGGAATTCGATGGTATTTTTCTGGTGTAAAGAGTTTATCAAAATCTTAATGCCTTAAATATTGATTATTAATAAATCAAAAAAAATCACTTAGTTTTTTTAATAACAAAAATTTAAACAGCTAGAAAAATAATATTAATTGAATCGAATTATTAAGATAAATTAAGATAAAACCATCAAAACTTAGAATTGTAATTATTGTGAGGAATTCAGGTAATGAAACATTGATTTTTATCAATTTTCTATTCTCAGAAAGCGCAGTAAGATTTAGAAAAAAGTATTCTAAAATAAAAGAAAATAAAGAATGAAAATAACACCAATTCACCTAGAAGAATTAAAAAATGCCATGCTATTACTTGAGAATCCAGGCATCGCTGCAAAAATTACAGATTTTATAGGTACGCCTATAGAAAAAGCGATGGAATTTCTTCCAGAAAGCTGGAATGAAAAGATAGGAGAAATAACATCAGCTGCACTATTAAAAGCAGCAGATGCTGCTGTATTCACGATGAAAGACACCCCAAAAATACCAGCTTCAAATTGGTGGCATAAAATCAGTTCTGCCACTTCAGGCGCTATTGGTGGTTTTTTCGGATTACCTGCTTTAGCTATTGAGCTTCCTGTTTCTACAACGATTATTTTAAGATCAATATCAGACATAGCACGTAGCGAAGGTGAATCCATAAGTCACCCTGCGACAAAATTAGCATGTCTAGAGGTTTTTGCTTTAGGGGGGAAGAGCAAATCAGATAATGCAACTGAAAGTGGTTATTTTATGGTAAGGGCTGCATTAGCCAAATCGGTTAGTGAAGCAATACAATTTGCTACAACTAGATCAATTGCAGAAGAAGGTGCACCAGCATTAATTAGATTAATTATAAATATTGCGCAAAAGTTTAGTATCCAGGTTACTCAAAAAGTAGCAGTTCAAGCTGTTCCGGCAATTGGAGCTTTCAGTGGAGCTCTAATAAATACTATTTTTATTGATCACTTTCAAGACATGGCTAAAGGTCACTTTGTTGTTAGAAGATTAGAGAGGATTTATGGAGGGGAATTGATTGAATCGACTTATAAAGAAATTCTTGAAAAAGAAATGGGATAAAGAATTTTGATTTATTTTTTTGAGGATATTTTCTTAAATGATGGCAATCTTATTATTCAAACTTACTTCGATAAAAAAAATTAATCCCCATGCCCACTCACCTCTGTGAATACTGCGGAACCAAGTTTTCTTCCATCGTTAATCTGACCAGTTCGCCTTGTTTTAGACATCCGCCTGGATCTAATAAGGTGAAGCATAAACTGTTTGAAGGAGGGGAGAGATCTAGGTATGACTGTAAGTACTGTGGAACGAGTAATTATAGCTTGGCTAATCTGACTTCTATGGATTACTATCGTCATTCCAAAGGTTCAAATAAAGGAAAACACTCACCTATACTTTAACCCTTATGCATAGACCTTATCATCGTGCTGAAATCAACAAGGCTTTTGAACGAGTAAAAGCCGTGCTTCATGCCCAAGCCAATAAAAGAGGGAATGGCAAAGCTTTTCATATAGATACGTATACTGGAGCCGAACTTTGGGGTGGGGATCGCTATGATTACGATCATATTTTCCCTTCCGAAATGATTCACTCTCGCTATAAGGATAAGCTCACGGATCTTGAAATCGCTGAAGTCGTCAATATTCCCGAAAATATCGCGCTTACGCTCCGAAGTATCAATCAATCAAAAGGTAAAAAAGACCCTGAAAGCTGGATTCAAACTATCAGTAGCAAAGAAGCAAGCCCAATTAAAATTGATATTGCCATGAAAGCTATCGAAAAGGCTAAACGAGCTATTGAAATTAGAGCACTTCAATTTGGTTAAGCCCAGTGATTCGGACGATTACGAAGTAGAATCTAGCACTTATTCGTTTTGCAATTTTGATAACTGCCATTTCTTTAAACTCATGAATAGTTTGGAAAGGTAATTCCTCAATTGTTAAGCAACTTTTTGATAAAAACGGACCATTTTCTAGGGTGAGAATAGGTCTATTTTTTTTATGTGCTATTGGCGAAAATGTCGAGAGAAAGTAGAAATATTAATTTGCTGGGATGGAGCAAAATCATAGAAATTCCCCACTTTTCTACATGTAAAATTGCCTTTGTTAGAGTTGTAGAAAACAATTTTCATTTAGGCAATAAATTGGAATGAAATTTTCCATACTCCCTCAAAATCTAACGGCTAAAAACTGATCTTCCTATGAGAATTATTAAGGACTTACTTAACATTTGTTCTGTATTTGTACTACTGAGCTTAAGCGCTTGTGCAGTCAATCCTGTTACGGGAAAAAAGCAGATTGTACTGATGTCTGAAGCTCAGGAAATCTCCATGGGGCAGCAGTCAGATCCTGATATTGTCGCCTTCTTTGGCCTATATGAAGATCCCCAACTCCAAGAGTTTATCACAACCACGGGCAATGAAATGGCAGCCATCTCACACCGTCCAAAATTGAATTATGAGTTTAAAATAGTGGATTCTCCTGTAATTAATGCCTTTGCGGTACCAGGTGGATATGTGTATTTCACACGGGGCATTATGGCCCATTTCAACAATGAAGCCGAGTTTGCTGGAGTTTTAGGTCATGAGATTGGACATGTCACGGCACGCCACTCAGTAATCCAACAGCGGAATCAGTTTTTCAGTCAGTTAGGACTCCTTGCAGGGGTTATTTTAGTACCGCAACTGGGGCAGTTTGTGGAGCCCTTGTCTCAAGGAATGCAGTTGGCTTTATTGAAATTTGGAAGAGATGCGGAACGGCAATCGGATAAATTGGGTGTGGAATATTCTTCCCAAATCGGGTATGATGCCACTGAAATGGCGGGATTTTTTGAAACCTTAGAGCGTCAACAGGAAAATTCTGGCGGGGGTGAAATTCCTCCTTTTCTTTCTACTCACCCTTCTCCGGAAGAACGAAATGCGACTGTTGAAAAAATGGCCTTAGCATGGCAGCAAAAATCCAAAAAGTCTGAATTTGAAATAAACAGGAATAATTATCTGAAAAAAATTGATGGCCTTATTGTAGGCGAGGATCCAAAGCAAGGATTTGTGGAGAATAGCGCATTCTATCATCCGGTGCTGAAAATCCAGTTTCCCATCCCGGCATCTTGGAAGCATCAAAATACCCCCCAACAGTTTCAAATGGCTCCAAGTACGGGGGATGCCATCATGATCCTCACTTTAGCGCCTGGTACTACCCTGGAGGAAGCGGCCAATGCAACTCTGGAAAGGTATAAATTGACTATGGTTGAATCTAAAAAGGAAACTATCAATGGAATCCCTGCTATAGTGATGATTGCCGATCAGAAGCAAGAAGAAGGAACAACTCGTGTTCTTTCGTCACTTATTCAGTTTGAAGGAAATATTTACAGCCTGATGGGAGTTTCGGAACTTTCAAAGTTTGGCTCTTATCAACCAGTATTTTTAAGCACTATCCGTGATTTCCAAGAATTACGGGATTCCGAAAAGCTAAACCGCAAACCTGATATTATTAAGATCAAGACCGTTTCCCAGCAGATGACCCTTCAGGCTGCATTACAGAGTTTTGGAATGCCAGTTGAGCGATTTGAAGAACTTGCTTTATTAAACGGGATGCTTTTGACAGACCAATTGAGCAAGGGTATGCTGATCAAAGTCGTCGGAAAATAATAGACATAATTTCAAGGAATCTGTAGATTTAGTATCTGTATAAAATAAAAAACCGAGCTGTGAGGCTCGGTTTTTTTGTTAATGCTGAATTTGAATTTAATCTCATTTTACTTTTTCTCTTTCTCCGCATAGCCAAAGACCTTTTGGAGTAAGGCGGATTTTCGGGCAGAAACTTGCTCACGGATTTTTAATTCTTCTTTTGCAATTTCAATGAAAAGCCCATCAATTGCTTTTTGCGTCACGTAGGCAGTCAGGTCTGTATCCACTTTTTTTACAAAAGGAACCTTATTGTATCGCGTCGTTGCATCTTCCCAATATTTGGTTGCGTCCACTTTTTTTAGACTTCGGTCGATTACTGGCGAAAAGACATTAGTCAAACTATCA
>JBBQDY010000314.1:0-4271 GCA_038320155.1 Cytophagales bacterium | reverse complement strand
CGAAGCAGCAGATTGTTGAAATTGTCCCGACCGGCATAATCCATCGTGTGAAACATCCACAGGAAGTCAAACCAGCGCCAGCTTCTGTGTCGAACCCGCTCAAAACTGCCACTTTTCGCATCGATGTATGCGGTTAGGTTTTCCGGATGCTCAAAGTGAATCGCCCAAGCGGGTAGGGGACGACCTCGGAATTCATGGTGCGAACCAGTCTCAGTCAGATATTCTGCTGTTCGAATTCCAAAATCCCCTTTGATATAAATTTGAGCGATTTCCCTGGCTTCTGCTTCAGTGATTTCACCATGAAGTGTACCAGTCTTTGCATTGTAAAGCTGTTTTTGGTTTACCCAGTAAAAGGGCTGATGGCGGACAAATCGGAGCTCCATAGAGGAGATTTCCAAAGTAGAATCAAGGCTAGCAGGATTCACCAAATCACTGACCGATTGATGCATCATGTGCGTTTCGTGAAACTGGTCTCCGTGAATCTCATCGATATCCGTCCAACTGAAATACAAACCTGAGATCGTCCAGAAAACAAATTGAATTCCTATAAAAACGCCCAAGAATCGATGGATTCTCCGGGCGTAGAATTGGTTATTCTTTCTCATTTACTCTGCATTCACAGCATCAAATGCAATCTTGGTTTTGTCCCAAGCCACGCTGATCTGGGTAGTTTTTGGGTCTTTTTCTTTCACTTCGAAAGTTAAAGCCTCTACCGTTTCTGACAATTGCTCCGGTTTTACTATAAAGCGAACGATGTCCTTACTCTGATCATAATCGTCTGCGAGGTGCATATCCCAAACTTGATTGAGGATGACCGTCCACTCGTTTTCTCCAGGAATGGTAAAGAACCCGTATTTCCCAGCTTCTATTCTTTTCCCATTAATGGTAACAGGTTTGTCGAACTGGATCGAGGTTGCTTTATGCGCGCCGGTGACCCATACTTCGTTCATCGAGACCAAACCTCCGAAAACCTGTCTGCCTCGGACGCTTGGGGCCGAATAATCGAGGTGAATGTGATTGCCTCCGGTCATGGCCATCGCAGCCGTGCGTGGGCTTTTGGAGGCTTCCGGTTTTGGAGTGTGCATGGAGTGATCCATCGTAGTGGAGTCCATTTCATTCATGTCATGACCATCATGGTCGCTTGACTTTTCGGATGAGCAGGCTACAGCTGCTAGGATACTGAGTGATAAAAGGTACTTTTTCATAGGGAATTGGGTGGGGTATAAATTAGTTAAGTTGTTTCTTTAATAATTGCGCATTCAATGCCACGATCACGGTGCTTAGGCTCATCAGCACCGCACCAATCGCGGGGCTGAGTATAATGCCGGCACCAGCCAGAACGCCTGCAGCTAGTGGGACAGCTACGATATTATATCCGGCAGCCCACCACAAATTTTGGATTATTTTTTTATAAGTAGCTGTACCGAATAATATAAGATTAGAGATGTCTTGAGGATTGCTATTGACTAGTATGATATCTGCTGTCTCTGCTGCTACATCTGTACCTGAACCAACGGCGATTCCTACATCTGCCTGAGCCAAAGCTGGGGCATCGTTGACCCCATCGCCTGTCATAGCTACGAATTCACCTTTAGATTGAAGATCCTGAATGATTTTTTGCTTGTCTTCGGGTAAGACTTCTGCGTAATAATCGTCCAATCCAAGAGAATTGCTGACTGCCTTAGCCACCAATTCATTGTCACCTGTAGCCATCAGCACCTTGATTCCTTGCTTTTTCAAAGTATCGATTGCAGCTTGGGATTCGGGTCTGATTTCGTCCGATAACGCTAGATACCCGAGGATTTCACCCTCTTTCACCACGAAGACTACGGTTTCGGAATCATCCATGAACGCACCCTCTGGCTGGTCAAGACCTTGCTCTTTGAGCATTCCCGGACTTACGATGGATATTTCATTCCCATCCAAAGTGGCCTTTATTCCTTTGCCTGTGATATTTTGAAAATTCTTTGGATCGCTGAGTTTCAGATCCAATTCTTTGGCTTTTCGAAGGATTCCCGCTGCAATGGGATGTTCAGAATTGCGCTCCAGGGATGCGGCCATTTGTAGGAGCTCCTCCTTAGTTAGCATTTCATCCAAACTTTCGTAGCGAGTCAATCCAAATTCCCCTTTGGTGAGCGTGCCAGTTTTATCAAAAAGAATAGTGGTGATCTTTCTTGAATTTTCGAAGGCTGTTCGATTGCGGATCAACAAACCTCGTTTTGCACTGACCGAAGTGGAAATGGCGACAACCAAAGGAACTGCCAATCCCAAAGCATGAGGGCAAGAAATGATCATAACCGTGACCATCCGCTCCAATGCATATTCAAAATCTTTCCCTATTGAAAGCCAAACGATCAACGTAATGATTCCCGAGCCGAGTGCAACGTAGAAAAGCCAGCCGGCAGCTTTATTGGCTAAATCCTGAGTTTTAGATTTACTGCCTTGTGCAGTTTTTACCATCCCGATTACTTTGGAAAGGTAAGTGTCCTCGCCAATGTGTTTTACTTTAATCTTGAGCGCGCCATTATCGTTGACTGATCCTCCGATGACTTCCTGACCTTTGGATTTGGCTACGGGTTTAGATTCACCGGTCAGCATGGATTCATTGACATGACTTTCTCCTTCTATAACCTCTCCATCAGCGGGAATTTTTTCTCCCGGTTTGACTAGGATGATATCTCCTCCTCGTAGTTCTTCGATGGGTATTTCCTTGCCATTTCCCTCACTATCAATCACTCTGGCTTCTGAAGGCATCATTTTGGCAAGTTCTTGGAGGGCATTGGAGGCACCCATGACTGACTTCATTTCAATCCAGTGACCCAAAAGCATAATATCAATGAGACTTACTAGTTCCCAAAAGAAGATTTTTCCCCCTAATCCAAATACCACTGCCGAGCTGTAGAAATAGGCTACGGATATGGCTAGAGCAATCAGGGTCATCATCCCGGGAGCTTTCTTCCTGATCTCGGATACCATACCTTTCAAAAAAGGCCAACCTCCATAAAAGAAAACAATTGTAGAAAGCACAAACTGGATATAGCGATCTCCGGTAAAGGTGAATTCGTATCCCAGCAATTCCTGAATCATCGGAGCCAAAACGATAATTGGAAGGGTGATGACCAGAGATATCCAAAATCGCTTTTTAAAATCGGCAATCATGTGTTCATGATGATTCCCATGATCCTGATGATTCTTTTTCTCTTTCATTGACGAATGATCGGCTTTTTGGTCATTGGAATGATGTTGATGAGAAGAAGAATGATCCATAATAAGATTTATTGATTTGTGAAAAATTAGCTATTAGAACCGAACTGTCAATCCTCCGCCTGCTCCAAAGCGATTGTCATAGCTACCCATGAGAGAGAAATTTCTCGAGAAGATGTAGCTGACCCCTGCTGACCAGGTGGTTTCTCCCTTGTAATCTGCGTTTTCACCAATTTCAGGTAGCGTATTCGTCCAGCCGAAATCCATTTGATATTCATATACTCCGAAGATTGAGGTGCGTGGGAAAATCATGATTTCCCGATCAATTCTAATTTCCGGTCTGAGTTTGTGATCCAGTCTTACATCGAGATTGAAAAGGTAAGGAGTCAAAAAGCGAATACCAACGATGGCGGTGGTGCTGATTTCATCCAGACTTTCCGGGATTTCATTTTCCACATTCACTCCGGCAAAAACCCTGAAATAATCATATAGGTAGCGCTCATAAGTAAATTCTGCTTCCATATTCTGATTGTAACCGTATTCCATATTCAGATTAAACTGATTCCGAATATTCGAGGACATCAGGTTGATCTCAGTCATGTGCGAGGCTACCTCGGCAGTTCCCCAATTGTAAAAATGATTTCCTTCTTGGAGCAACTTATTTAAGGGGAATGGTTTTAATCTTGGATCTCTCGGCGTATCGTAGGAGAACACCCGAGCCATACCACCCATCATGTGATACAATACATGGCAGTGAAAAAACCAATCCCCTGATTCTGTTCCTTCAAACTCGATGGTGATTTTTTGCATCGGGGGAACATTGACGGTGTGTTTCAGTGGGGAATATTCCCCTTTATCATTGATCACTCGGAAGAAATGGCCATGAAGATGCATGGGATGATGCATCATCGTAAGGTTATTCAGTGTGATCCTTGTCACTTTACCGCCTTCGATTTTAATCTTGTCTGCTTCGGAGAGGGGCACACCGTTCATACTCCAGATATATCGCCACATATTACCGGTGAGATTAAGCAGTACTTCATTGACCGGGATATCTTCATCGAAGT
>JBBQDY010000313.1:0-4284 GCA_038320155.1 Cytophagales bacterium | reverse complement strand
CCTATGGGAGGTACTGGATATGAAGCGATTGGCTCGATGGGTGCAGATACCCCTTTGGCAGTACTATCGAAGCAGAGTCAGCATATCTCGAATTACTTCAAGCAGCTTTTCGCTCAAGTGAGCAATCCTCCAATCGATCCGATCCGGGAACGCATGGTGATGTCCCTATTTACCCGACTGGGAAATGGAGAAAACATCCTGGAGGAAAGCCCAAAGCATACTCGTCAAATCCATATTTCTCAGCCAGTACTCTTAAACGAAAGCTTAGAGAAAATCAAAAATATGGATGGTCAAGGCTATCGTTGCAAGACGCTCTATAGTCATTTCAAAGCTGATCATCAGCCTGGAAGATTGCTGGAAGCCTTAGACTTACTTTGCGAAAAAGCCGAAAAGGCAATCAATGAAGGAAAAAATATCCTGATCATCTCGGATCGAACCAGCAATGAGGAGAATGCTCCGATTCCATCCCTTTTGGCGATAGGTGCAGTTCACCATCATTTGGTAATGAAAAAAATCAGGACCAGTGCAGGATTGGTATTGGAGTCGGGAGACATACGAGAGACCCACCACTTTGCAACGGCGATTGGCTATGGAGTATCGGCGATTAATCCTTACCTGGCATTGGAATCATTGCTGGAAATGTGGGAAAAAGGTCAATTCCCTGAAATCAAAGACCGCAAAAAGCTCTTTTCAAATTATCAGACTGCTATCGGAAAAGGCCTACTTAAGGTGCTTTCCAAAATGGGAATCAGTACACTCCAGTCTTACCAAGGAGCTCAGATCTTTGAGGCAATTGGATTGGGTCCGGAAGTGATTGATCGCTGTTTCAAGGGGACAATTTCTCGAATCTCTGGAATTTCCTTTGACGAACTTGCCGAGGAGGTTTTAATCCGTCACCGTGCGGCTTATCAAATCAGTCCTTCAACATTAGAGATTGGGGGCGTGTATCAATGGAAACGACGTGGTGAAAAACACCTATTCAATCCCGAGACGATCCATTTATTGCAAAAGGCAACTCGATTGAATGATTTTAGCATGTACAAAAAATTTGCATCTAAAATCAATGATCAGAGTAAAGATGCATTGACCCTTCGCGGACTATTTGAATTCAAAAAACGGATCACTGTTCCGATAGAGGAAGTAGAGCCGGCATCAGCCATCATGCGTCGTTTTGCTACGGGTGCCATGTCATTTGGATCCATCTCACATGAGGCACATTCGACCTTGGCGATTGCTATGAATCGAATCGGTGCCAAAAGTAATTCTGGTGAAGGTGGAGAGGATGAAATCCGATATGCACGCAAGGAAAATGGAGACTGGGAGCGATCTGCAATTAAGCAAGTTGCCTCGGGCAGATTTGGGGTGACCAGTAATTACCTCACCAATGCCGCAGAACTTCAAATCAAAATGGCCCAAGGAGCAAAGCCTGGTGAAGGAGGACAACTTCCGGGTCACAAAGTGGATGACTGGATTGGAAGAGTTAGACATTCCACCCCTGGGGTAGGGCTGATTTCACCTCCTCCGCATCACGATATTTATTCGATTGAAGACCTAGCTCAGCTCATCTTTGATCTGAAAAATGCCAATCGAAAAGCTAGAATCAATGTAAAATTAGTCTCTCAGGCAGGTGTAGGAACGGTAGCTGCCGGCGTGGCAAAAGCCATGGCAGATGTTATTTTGATCTCAGGAGCGGATGGGGGCACAGGTGCTTCTCCACTTAGTTCGATCCGGCACGCGGGTCTTCCTTGGGAGCTCGGGCTATCTGAAGCACACCAGACTTTGGTGAAAAATAACCTTCGGAGCCGAGTCACGCTTCAGACTGATGGTCAGCTGCGAACTGGTCGTGATCTTGCGATTGCCACGTTATTAGGAGCAGAGGAATGGGGAATCTCCACCGCAGCGCTTGTCGTGGAAGGATGCATCATGATGCGTAAGTGTCACTTAAATACCTGTCCTGTGGGAATCGCAACTCAGAATGAAGACCTGAGAAAGCTTTTTACAGGTGATCCAGACCATGTTGTGAATTATTTCTATTTCTTGGTTCAAGACCTTCGAGAAATCATGGCTTCGCTAGGTTTCCGCACAATCGATGAGATGGTAGGCCAGAGCAATGTGTTACAGTCCACAGGACATTTGAATCATTGGAAATGGGATAAAGTAGATTTGAGCCCGATTTTCCACAAAGTTGAAGTACCGGATCATGTAGGAATCTACAAGCAAATTGATCAGGAGTTTGACTTGAAAAATGTTTTGGATCGTCAATTAATCAAAGCTGCACATCCATCCTTAGAACAGGCGATGGCAAGTGGAGGAAATTTTCAAATAAAAAATACGGACCGTTCTGTGGGGGCAATGCTATCCAATGAAATCTCCAAAATCTACGGCAGCGTAGGCCTTCCTGATGATACAGTCCATTTTAAATTTAATGGCTCAGCTGGCCAGACTTTCGGCGGATTTTTAGCCAAAGGAGTGATTTTTGAGTTGGAAGGTGAAGCAAATGATTACTTTGGAAAAGGCCTTTCCGGTGGAAAACTAATTATCTACCCTAGCCGAAATGCCCGTTTTGTACCCGAGGAAAATATCATCATCGGCAATGTCGCATTCTACGGAGCTACCTCAGGCGAAGCCTACATCAATGGAAAAGGAGGAGAAAGATTCTGCGTCCGGAATTCCGGTGTGAACGCTGTCATTGAAGGAATCGGAGATCACGGCTGTGAGTACATGACAGGAGGATTGGTCATCAATCTAGGGGAAATCGGAAGAAACTTCGCAGCAGGAATGAGCGGGGGAATTGCCTACATCCTGAACGACTACATCACCGAGATCAACCCTGAATTAGTAGATGTCGATCCATTGGATGAGGAAGATTTTCATACGATCAAGACCTATCTCAAGCGGCATGTCAAACTGACCAGATCAGGACTAGCCAGTCGATTCTTGGAGAATTGGGATCAATATAAAGAGAAATTTATCAAAGTAATTCCGCGCGACTACAAGGCGGTTTTACAGAAAAGAGCATTAGAACAAAGCAAAACACTGGTGTAAGATGGGAGCGAAAGAAGGATTTATTCAGTTTAAAAGAGAGACGCCTGTAACCCGTGATCCAAAGGAGCGGATTGGGGACTATAAGGAAATATATGAGCCATTTTCTGATGAAAAGCTAAATCATCAGGCAGCTCGATGCATGGATTGTGGTGTTCCATTTTGCCATAACGGTTGCCCATTGGGAAACATGATTCCGGAATTTAATGATGCAGTCTATAATGAATCGTGGGAAGAAGCAATCACCGCACTTCGAAGCACCAATAATTTCCCGGAGTTTACCGGAAGAATCTGTCCTGCACCCTGCGAAGCAAGCTGTGTATTGGGAATCAATAAAGACCCCGTAGCAATCGAATTGATTGAGAAAAAAATTGCTGAGAAAGCCTACGAACTAGGCTTGATAAAAGCAAACCCTCCAAAAACCAGAACTGGAAAATCAATTGCAGTAATAGGGTCGGGTCCAGCTGGATTGGCCGCAGCGGATCAATTGAATCAGGCTGGACACGAGGTTACTGTTTTTGAAAAAGACGCAAAACCAGGTGGATTACTTCGCTATGGAATCCCGGATTTCAAATTAGAAAAATGGGTAATCGACCGAAGAATCGAACTGATGGTTCAAGAAGGAGTGATTTTCAGTTGTGACACTGAAATAGGATTTAATATCAAAGCAGAAAATATTCTTCGGAATTTTGATGCAGTCGTACTTTCTACCGGAGCTGCTCATCCCAGAGCTTTAAACATCAAAGGAGATGGACTCAAAGGTGTTCATTTTGCGATGGAATTTCTAGGTCAGCAAAATCAGGTGATCGCTGGAGAGTTGAAAGAAAATCCAATTTCTGCTACGGACAAACATGTGATTGTGATCGGTGGTGGAGACACGGGTAGTGATTGCATTGGCACCTCGAACAGACATGGGGCGGCTTCGATCAACCAGCTGGAGCTTTTGCCAAAACCTCCTCAGCAACGGATCACGCTAAACCCTTGGCCAGAATGGCCTATGACACTCAAAACTTCTAGTTCACACGAGGAAGGTGTAGATCGGGTGTTTTCCATTTTGACCAAGGAGTTTATAGGCAACGAAGCAGGTCAAGTTACCGGACTGAAATTGGCTGATTTGGAATGGGTAGACAAAGGTGGAAGAATGGGGTTCGAAGAAATCCCTGGAACAGAACGAACTGTCCCTTGTGATTTAGCCTTTATTGCAATTGGCTATACCGGCCCGGCACAGAATGGTCTTTTGGA
>JBBQDY010000312.1:0-4287 GCA_038320155.1 Cytophagales bacterium | reverse complement strand
CACTATCCTTGTCTAATCTCCCAACGGGATAGACAGATTTAGGAAAAGCAAAAAGAGAAGCCAATGTCAGCTCCTCTCCGCTAAATTGGGTGACGTACCCAAATGGTTTGTAAATAATAAAATATCGGGACAAAATATCGTTGAATTAACTTCCGCAGCCAACACAATCGATGTGAGAGTCCATCGGCTTCACCCCTTTGAGTTGCATTTCAAGATTGTGAATTTGATCTTTTGCCTCCATGTCAGCAAACATGTCGCCTACCAAAGTTGCTTTCAATTGCTCGATTTGAGCTCGCATTTCGTTTTGTTGGATTTCACTCATGATTTAGTGGTTAGGAATGTGTTAAAATAGTCATCAAACTTGAAAAAGTCTCACAGTTTCGTTGGGAATTTTAACTCAAAAATGATTCCAATTGAAGCTAAGGGTTTTACATTTAAGGAAAGAAAAAATAATTTTATGCCTATCCAAGAATTGATACAGTTACGCAGAAAGCTCCATGCAATGCCTGAGATCGCTTTAGAAGAAAAGAACACGGCTCAAGAAATTTTGGATTTTTTTAGCCAACTAAAGCCCGATCAGACGATTACCAAACTCGGTGGTGAAGGCTTGGCATTTATATTCAAAGGGGAAAAACAAGGACCTCGTACCCTCTTTCGCTGTGAATTGGATGCGCTTCCAATAGAAGATTTGAAAGAAAGTACCCATCAAAGCCAGATCCCAGGCAAAGGACATCTTTGTGGACACGATGGCCACATGGCGATTATCTCTGGATTGGGAGAAAAACT
This sequence comes from Cytophagales bacterium, assembly GCA_038320155.1. GTDB lineage: Bacteria > Bacteroidota > Bacteroidia > Cytophagales > Cyclobacteriaceae > Algoriphagus. The sequence continues at coordinate 3,501 of JBBQDY010000312.1, read as the reverse complement.
AGCTGCTAAGCGACCAGAATCCGGTGAAGTGGTACTGCTTTTCCAACCTGCAGAGGAAACCGGAGATGGCGCAAAAGCAATTTTAGAGGATCCGAGATTTGACGAAATTCGACCGGATTTTGCATTCGCCCTTCATAATCTGCCGGGCTATCCCCTCCACCAAATCGTGATGCGCAAGGGAACATTTGCTGCAGGCAGCACAGGAATGACTATTTCCCTCAAAGGCAAAACTTCACATTCCGCCCATCCAGAGGCTGGAATCAACCCCGCTCAGGCTATGGCACGACTTATTCACAAGCTTCCTCAATTGCTGAAAGAGTCTAAGGGGTTTTCCTTGTTGACACTTATTCATGCCGAGTTGGGAAGTTTGGCTTTTGGAACAAGTGCAGGAAAGGCCAGTCTTAGTATGACCTTGAGAGCCTTTGACCAGCAGGATTTGAATGAATTAATTGAAAGAGTGAAGGAGCAAGCACTAGCCGAGGCAAAGTCAGAAAGATTGGAAGTGGTATTTGGATTCGTGGAGCAATTTGCCGTTTCGGTCAATGACCAAGCTCTGCATCCGATCGTCGAAAATTCTGCTAAATTTCTTGGATTGAGTTTGACCGAAAAACCGGAACCTTTCCGATGGTCAGAGGATTTTGGCCTGTTTTCTCAGGTTTGTCCTTCATTTTTGTTTGGACTCGGGGCAGGCGAGACCTGTCCTCAACTTCATGAGGGAACCTATGATTTCCCCGATGAACTGATTGAAACTGGGGTGAGGATGTTTGAGGGGATTTGTCATAGCATAAATTGAAGAATCCACTTTTTTTATCTCATTGCAGACAAGATTTAAAAAATAAGACCATGGAATTAAAACCCATAAAATCTGAACAAGACTACCGAGAAGCACTTAAGCGCTTGGAGGTTATCTTTGATGCACCAATCGACTCAAAAGAAGGGGACGAGGCGGAAATCCTTTCGTTGCTCATCGAGAACCATGAGAATGAACACTATGCCATAGCCGCACCCGACCCGATCGAAGCGATAAAAATCAGAATGGAGGAATTGAATATTCGCCAAAAAGATTTGGTCGGAATAATCGGTGGGAAAAGCCGTGTATCAGAAATTCTCAACCGTAAGAAAAAACTCACTGTCGATATGATTCGCGAATTGGAGCAGCTTCTTCAAATCTCGGCAACGGTATTGGTCAACAATTATCAGCTGGATCCAAAATAAAAATTAGCGTGCTTCTGCTTGAACTTATAAACCTCTGGGCAGGATTCAGAGGTTTACCACCTTCGTACACTTTTTATTCCTGAATCCTTGTTTTCAAAATTTTCAGATCAAGTACTGGCGAAACCTGTCCCCAACTTCATGAACATACCTATAATTTTCCGAATGAAATAATTGAGCCTGGGGTCAAGATTTTTGAGGGGATTTCCCTTAGAAGCAACAGAAAATCAGGAAAATAATCCACTTTTAAACGTCTGAGTTATAAACTCCCTCAAAATCTCAATTACCTCTTCCTTTCGCTCCACCTGACCCATATGCCCAACGCCTTCTAATTCATAGTATGCAGAAAATGCATTTTTTTGAAGCCGGCTAGCTTCGATCTTTACAGAACCATCCTCGGTTCCTGCAATCAATAGTTTTGGGCCTTTATAATTCTCAAGAATCGAAAATCGTGATTTCCGATCACGCATGGCTTTAGAGAAGGCAATCAATCCATCAAGCGTGGAAGCTTTTGCCTGATCGACTGCTTTTTCTATTTCGCTTTGAAATTGAACTCGATTAGAATTTGTGAAAAGTTGTGGGACGAAGGCTGTTACGAATTTGTCAACACCTTGTTTTTTAATAAACGCAATGGTTTTGTTCCGGGAATGCTTCTTCTCTTCATCGTCATCAAAAGCTGTGGAATGAATCAAACCGATTCCTTTAATTCGATTACCCATCAGTTCTAAAAGTGCCAATGCTACATAGCCTCCTAAGGAATGACCGATCACAATAGGATTTTCAATCTTTTGCTCCTCCATCCATTCTGCAAGTTGAACAGCGACTTCTTCCAAGCTAATGTGATCCGAGTCGATTGGCGTTTTACCAAATCCTGGCAAATCAGGATAAAAAATATGGAAATTCGAAGAAAGTGCGGATGCGATATCCTCCCACATGGCTCCGATCTCACAAAATCCATGAATAAATACAACAGGATGCCCGTTCCCTTTTTCAGAAAAATAAATTACCGACATCGATAAAGTTTAATTAGGCGATTTTGGAGACCTCTGTTAGGTTTTTAACAGCCTGAGCTATTCCCTCAGGATCGAATCCGCATTCGCGGTGCAATTCAATCTGCTCTCCGTGTTCGATAACCTCGTCAGGAATACCTAGTCTTTTCACCTGAGCTTGATAGCCATGATCGGTCATCCATTCAATAACCGCAGAACCAAACCCACCCATCAAACAACCGTCCTCTACCGTGATTACTTTTTTGAATTTGCCAAAAATCTCGTGAAGCAACTCTCCGTCTAAAGGTTTGACAAAGCGCATATCATAATGAGCTGGATTCAAGCCGTCTTTTTCTAGGAGTTCACTAGCTTCTACTGCATAATTTCCGATATGTCCAAGAGTCAGAATTGCTACCTCTTCCCCTTCTTTGACGATTCTTCCCTGTCCTGTAGGAATTTGCTCAAAAGGAGTTCGCCATTCTGGCATGACTCCGGCACCTCTTGGATAACGGATCGAATAAGGTCCTTCGTGAAGGGAACCAGAATACATCATGTTCCGAAGTTCCTCCTCATTCATCGGAGCGGCTACGACCAAATTAGGAATGCATCTAAAATAGGCGATATCATAAGCGCCATGATGCGTAGGACCATCTGCGCCGGCAAATCCAGCACGGTCCAAACAAAGAACTACGGGAAGATTTTGTAAACAAACATCATGAACTACCTGATCATAGGCTCGCTGCATGAAAGTAGAATAGATATTACAAAAAGGAATTAAACCTTGTGTAGCTAAACCTGCTGAAAAAGTAACGGCATGCTGCTCAGCGATACCCACGTCAAAAGCACGATCGGGCATCGCTTCCATCATGATATTCATGGACGACCCAGATGGCATCGCAGGTGTTACTCCCATGATTTTGTCATTCATCTCGGCCAACTCCACCAAGGTATGCCCAAAGACTTCTTGATATTTAGGAGCCTGAGGCTTGCTTGGAGTCTTTTTATAGATTACACCAGTTACCTTATCAAATGTACCCGGAGCGTGCCAAGTAGTTTTATTACCGTTTTCGGCAGGAGCATATCCTTTGCCTTTTACTGTGACGCAATGAAGTATTTTTGGTCCGGGAATGTCCTTAAGATCTTTCAGAATCTCTGCCAGATGATTCACATCGTGACCATCAACAGGTCCAAAATAGCGAAGATTCAGGGACTCAAATAGATTGCTCTGATTAAGTAAAGTCGATTTGATTCCTCCTTCAACTTTTGAGATGACTTCCTGTGCGCTGCTTCCAAATTTGCT
>JBBQDY010000311.1:0-4289 GCA_038320155.1 Cytophagales bacterium | reverse complement strand
CAGATTGATTTCATGAAGTATGAGCCTATGCCGATCAAAGAAATACAGTGAATCATCATTCTGAGATATTGATAAATAGTTTCGCTTACCAAAAATTGACAAATCTTTCAAATCAAAAAGCTCCTCACCAGAATCGATCATTAAGGTATCTAGGGTGTAAGTCATCTTCTCCAGGACATTTGACGGTTCTTCGGATATGATGTCTTCCTCTGAGTTAGGTTTTTGTCCGCAAGCCGCTAGTATTGAAAATGCCAGAATCAGAAATAGGTTTTTCATAGCGGTTTAAAAATCAAAAGTGAATACTGCAAAGCCAAGCTCATCATCGACATTGACATAGCTCCAGAGCTTGCCGTCTTTGAAGAAAGGATTGGTTGGCCTATTGAAAATAGGTAGTAAGGATTCGCCAATCAAAGTGAACTTTTGGTCATAGGCATATAGAAATATTTCACTGGAAATAATTTGTTGTAGACTGTCCATCTCAGTTGGTTTTCTGGAAAAACGGAAATAAATCTCCCTTTTTTCATCCCAAATCAATGGCCCGAAAAACATCCCTCCAAAGAAACGACCCATTTCCTCACTATATTCCTCGATTGATTCTACTTGCCACTTGAGTTGGATATCATTTGCTACGGGACTTAACTTGTGAATAAAAGAATGATAGGTCAAAGAATCAGTCTCCTGATCATAGCGATAAAAAGCAGCCGAAGCAGGGCTTGAAATCAGAATCTGATTATTCAGCTCGTGGAGATGTAAAGTCTCCTGAAAAGAATAGCCCCCCATATAAACTACTTTAAGGTCAGTGATCCAATCTAGCTCAGGAATCGAAAACTCTTTGATTTCAAAACTTTCCAAATCGACCCGTGCAAAGGATCGGGAACCCATAAAACGAGTTCCGGGAATTGAAAAGAGACTTTTTTGATCCTTGGAAAGGATAATCCCATAATCCAACTCATCCAAATCCGATGATATAGGAAGCGATGAAATCGAGAGTTCTTTAACCTTGCTCCCTGAGGCATCAAAAATTCCCAGCCTGCGGTAGGAAGTGATCAGAAACTGATCCTCGCCTAGGTATCGTGTCGAAAAAACCATGGTGCTGATTCCATTTGGCCCTTCTACCTCAAAGTCATAATCTTTTTCCCAGACTAACTTATCCAAATTGATCTGCTGAATCTGGTTTGAATGTGAATTGTATAGAAAGACATACTTTCTGTCTTCGGAAATCGAGGATTCGGAATAGCCTCTTCTCATGTCCAGGATTTTCCCTCTTGAATCTATCATCACGGTATCGATAGTAATAGATAGGTCTTCAAGGATATTCCTATCTTCAGCGGATTCGAAATCTTTATTGCCGCAAGCAGAAAGTAACGCAACAATTGAAATCGTGAGTAGTTTTTTCATGGGTCTAAAAATCAAAAGTGAACACCCTAAATCCCAGCTCATCGTCCACATTGACATAAGACCAGAGCTTTCCGTCTTTGAAGAAGGGATCGCTTGGAACAACAGTTAATTCTGATAAATATTTTTCACCCAAAAGGGTTAGATTTTCATCATATACAAATAGGTATACCTCGGATTTAGTATACCATTCTTCGTTTATGTTGAGGATTGGTTTATGTGCAAACCTAAAAAACATCTTGCGCTCATCGTCCCAAATCAATTTTCCGAAGCTTATTTGATACATTACTTTCTCTACTTCGCTTTCAAATTCCTCTTGATTATCAAATATGTTTTTGACTTGTCCCGTCTTTCTTTTCGGAACTAATTGGTGGGGAAACTCAATCAGTTCAAGTGAATCCCTTTCATAATCATACCTGTAAATATCAGAAGTCACCCTACTCGAGATAAACAATTGATCATTGAAAATTTGGAGATCAATCGTTTCTTGCAAACGCGCAAAACGTTTAGGCATTTTCATAAGAAGGGTATATTCTAGAGCCTGTTTCATAATAGGCAAGAGGATCTCTTTTCCAGTTTTCAACTCAGGATTTATTGAAAAAAGCTTTACCTCATCTAGATTGGGATTTAATGCAGAAAGTGCGAATAAGTACTTTTGATTGAGGCTGATAGTAGCTTGATTGGTGATCAATCCTTCCTCATCTCCATCAATCCCTGCTATTTCTTTAAAATTGAACTTTAGGCTTTTTTCCTTAGTGCCTTGCTTATTGAAGACTCCAACATTGATCCCGCGAGAAACTATTAAAAAGCGGTCATCGGCCAGAGTTTGAATTTGAGGCGGATTAAAACCTACGGAATTTGGACCATCTTTGGCGAATTGATAGCTTCCGACAAGCGCTAATTTCTCCAAATCAACTTCCTGAAGTAAGGTCCTATCCCTATCAAAAAAGAAAAAGGATTTGGTGTCGGGAGAAACTGCAGAACTATTCCCTAATGCAAGGCTGATATTGATGATTTGATCTTTAGGATCGATCATCACCGTATCGATGGAATAAGAAAAATCGAAGTTTGCATCAAAGGTTGACTCTGAGTTTCCTCCGCAGGAAAAGACAAAAGGCAGCGCAAGCAGTAGGAGTAGTTTTTTCATGGGTCTAAAAATTAAAAGTGAATACTGCGAAGCCAAGCTCGTCTTCGACGTTGACGTAAGACCAGAGCTTGCCGTCTTTGAAGAATTTCTTTGAAAATGGATCGACCGGAACTAGTGTCTCTCCGAGCTGATTCAGGTTTTCATCAAAGACCGTCAACACATTCTTGAAGACTAAAGAATCTCCAATTTCTCTGTCCAGATCTTGTGAAAATCTTATAAATCTCCGGTGCGTTTTGTCGAAATAGAAGCCTCCAAATTTGACGCTTTTCTTTCCTTCTCTCCTGAGCTCCTCTAATTCATTGATGGTCTCAGCAGCTGTTTTGGTAGGAATCGGCTTTTTGTCAGCTGTCAATTCAGAGTGAAAAGTTTTCACGGTTACCGAATCACTTTGCAAATCCAAAATAAAAGCTTCATTGGCGTAGGCTGTGGATAGGATTAGCAGATCGTCAACTAACACCAGGCTGATAGGCTCAGATCCTCGATTACTCAATCTTCCTTGTATAAAAAGTGAATAGGTAAACGGCTCGATTCTACTAGCCAGAGCTAGCGGAACCTTTTTTACACGCATGTCTTTGAAAGAAATAGTCGCTACCCCTTGAGGTACTTGTTCATAGTTCTCATAGATGGAATACAGGAATTCTCCATCGGCGACCTTTGGGTTAAACGCTGATAATACCTCAGGTTCAAGCCCTGACAAAGCACCAGGAGTCAGCTGATAGCGAGTCATGGAGCTCAAGTCCGAACTAAAAAATCTCACTTCCTCAAATCCATAAAAAACCATTTGTCCAGTTTGATCGAATTGGATGGCATAGGGCCAGCCGGTACCGAGTGGCCCTTCCTTCTCTGTGACAATCTTGTGAAGCAACTTCAGGCTATCTAAATCAATCACTTCAAGTTCGCTTTTGGGGGAAAAGTTGAATAGCTGTTTTTGATCGTTTGAAAGATCTGAATGACTCAACCCTATTTGGTGGAAGATAAGCTCGTCCCCCGCATCTACCATCACGGTATCTATAGTATAGGAAAAGTCAAAATCGTTACCCTCTTCTACTTGTGTTGACCCGCCACAGGAAAAACAGAATGATACTAAAAAGATGATTGCTAATTTTTTCATAGTTGTCTAAAAGTTAAATGTGAATACCGCAAAGCCTAACTCATCCTCCACGTTGACATAGCTCCAAAGCTTGCCTTCTTTGAAGAAGGGATAGGAAGGTGTTGATCTAAGCTCATCTAATTGCTTCTCCCCGATGAGATTCAAGTCCTTATCAAAAGCCATCAAATAAACATCGGCTCGTGAGGGATCATCAGGGTTTTCTTTCGGGTAGTATTTTCTGGCAAAACGGTAGAACCGCTGACTTTTTTCATCCCAGAGCAGTTTTTCAAAACCAATTTGAGTGGTTAGTTTTTCCATCTCGGCTTTCCATTCTGATTCGGAACCTACCTCGTTTTGAACAGGACCGGATTTAGCATTTGGAAAAAGCTTGGGCTGGTAGGTAAATAGCTGGAGCGAATCATTCGCATAATCGTAGCGGTAGATATCAGTGCTAGCCGAATTGGTTAAATAGAGCTTGTTTTCGATCAGCCGTAAGCCAATTTCTTCCACGTAAATGGACATCATGTCCTTACTTTTCAAAACGATCCTAAACTCGCTTGCTTTATCCATCTCTGGAATATCAATCAACTGACCAGTCTTTTTCACCGGATCCACCACAGCTAAATCACGGGTTCCTTTAAAAAAATCTCCAGGTAA
>JBBQDY010000310.1:0-4290 GCA_038320155.1 Cytophagales bacterium | reverse complement strand
GGTGCAGTATCTGAAGCATGGGATGAGCCATTAACTGACACCCAAGTATTGGGAATCGCTTCATTGTTTTTGGCATAATAAAAATAATAGTAGAGTTGGGTGGTTAAATGTCGTTTCCGAAAGGAGACGGCATTTTTTTTTTAGGGAGAAATCCGATACAAGTGAAGCGTTGATATCTGTGGTCTATACGCCAAATCTGGATGCTCAAAATCCTTCCAGTAGCTCATCCCAATTTTTTTCATCACTTAAGTAGAGGCTATATTTCCGATAGAAGCCATGGAAAGGACTTCAGAAATCTCCAGTTCTCTCGAGAAGTCAAGACACTTTATAGCCCCTTCCGTCGCATAGCCCTGGTTCCAATATCGCTTGTCCAGTCGCCAACCGATATCCACGCAAGGCGTGAAATCTGCTTCAAAAGTCTTCCATCCCAAACCAATCATCCCGACCAATTCTCCGGTTTTTAGGAGTTCGACTGCAAAGTAGCAATAGCCTCTGTCTTTATACATTTTATTCATTCGATCCATCATCGATTGAGACTCCTCTTTTGATAGCGTCTTTTCGAAGTAGCTCATGGTTTGGGCATCCGCATTCATAGCGGAAAATATAGGATGATCTTTTTCCTGCCAAAGTCGAAAACCAAGTCGCTCAGAGCTGAAAAGGAGGGGTGGATTCATTCGGGAATTTAAGTTTTTCCAGAAAAATTTTGCTCAATTAGTTTGAATTCGAAAATAAAAACTTAGATTAGTGTCATAATATACTATGACAGTAAAACAGTCAATATGATTTCAATTCAAAATCTCAGTTTTTCATACCCCAAAAAGGTTTCGCTCTTTCATGAGCTAAATTGGGAATGTTCCGATGGGTCGATTATTGGACTCTTAGGAAAAAATGGTGCAGGGAAATCTACTTTTCTTCGGCTCCTTTCCGGATTGATTTTCCCAAAAAATGGGGAAGTGAAAGTAGGTCTTCAAAATCCTAGAGATCGACAACCAGACTTTTTAAAAGACATTTTTTTAATACCGGATGAGCTAGCTATTCCGATTCATTTGAAAGTGTCTGACTATACGAAAATGATGGCTCCTTTCTATCCTCAATTTGATTTTGTTCGGTTTGAAACACTTTTAAAAGAGTTTGAGATTGAAGAAAACGCGAAGCTTGGCGATTTTTCCTTTGGACAGCAGAAGAAAGTGGTTCTAGCTTTTGGGTTGAGTACGAATTGTAAGTTTTTGCTTTTCGACGAACCTACCAATGGCTTGGATATCCCTTCCAAGTCAACTTTTCGAAAGGCTGTTGCTGCAAATCTAGGAGATCAGCAGACCCTGATCATCGCTACTCATTTGGTCAAGGATGTAGAAAATCTAATCGATCGAGTGGTGATTTTGGGAGATGGAAAAGTCAAACTAGACGAAGATCTTTTAGCCTTGAGCGATCAAATGAACTTTGGGTATGCAATTGAAATGCCTGAAACAGCTATTTATAGTGAAAAGAGTGGTGTCGGTCTTCACTTTATCCAGACTCGTCAGGAGAACCAAAATCAATCTCAAGTGAATTTGGAACTACTCTTCAACGCGGTCGTCTCTGGAGCAATTTCGGCTCAGACCTTTTCAGACCAAAATCAAACCACATCATGAGCAATTCACTACAAATCAATGGGACAAACATCTCAAATCTGATCCGCTATGAATGGATGAATCGAAAGAAAATGTATTTGGGAGCTGGATTAGGCATGTTTCTATTCTTGATCTTCCTTTTTCTATATATTTTCTATTCCAATTATCAGACGACGGCTCTTCTATCAAAGTACATCATATCTGACGGTAAGAATATAGCCTGGGAAGCTGGTAATTATCAAGGGATATTTATTGTAGGGGTTTTCTTTTTAGCCATTTTCGCTACGGGGCAAAGCTTTTTGGATCTGAGGGAGAAGAAGGCCGCGCGGCAATACCTCCTTTTACCAGCTTCTCATCTCGAGAAATATCTTGTTCAGTTTTTAGGTCGGTTTTTACTCCCTTTGATGATTTATCCGATATTATTTTGGCTGGCTTCGGTGTTGTCGGTAGGGATTTTTAAGCTTTCGATTCTTCTTTTATTTGAAAACAAAGCTATTGATTTTCCAGAAGCTGCTCAGTTTTTTCAGCTTTTTAGCTTACCATTTGAACAGCCAACAATTGTTTATTGGTTTTTGTGGGGCAGTTTCCTGTTGATTCCTTCTCTGATGTTTTTGGGAGGGATAATTTTCGGTAAGCTAAATTTCGTTTTGATGCCGCTTAGTGTTCTGCTATTTTCTGGATTGATGGCGCTGAGTTTTCTAGGGCTTTCCTGGATTCTGCAGCTCGATTCGATTATTCTTGGCGAGCAAATGAAATTTGAAGTCCTCAATTTTGATAAACCGGAGATTTTTCCTGGTATCCCTCTTTTATTATTGGTTATAATAGTTTTGTTCTGGATTGCCATATTCCTTTCCTATGTAGTTAGCTATTACAGATTAACTGAAAAAGAAGCGTAAGATGGATTTCAGCGAAAATAAAAACATCTTTCTTCAGATCCGCGACTGGCTTGCCGATCAAATCATGCAGGATAAAATTCTGCCTGGCGAAAAAGTCCCTTCTGTCCGGGAGCTGGCTGTAGACCTCGAAGTCAATCGGAATACGGTGATGAGGAGCTACAGCCTAATGGAGGAGGAGGGAATCCTCGAAAATAAGCGCGGGATTGGGTTTTTCGTAGCGACCGGGGCAAAAAGAAGTCTCCTCAAGATTCAAAAACAGGCTTTTTTCGCTCAGGATTTGCCGGAGCTTTTGCATAAGGTCGAGGTGCTCCAACTCAACTCCGAAGATCTTGCTTTACTTATTCAATCCATTCAATCCAATGATCATGAAATCAAGCATGACTAAAAAGTCCCAAACTGGAATGATTATCATCCATGCGAGATTCCATGTGGTCTTTAAAAATCAAATTATACACACATGAAAACCAGTAATAAGATAATTCTATCATTTTTCCTTTTTGTATGGCTTGCGCTAATGGGAACGCTTTTGATCTCATTTAAAATGTCTGATCAGAAAGATTATCAAAGACTCGCACGAAACCGAAATTAACTTGATAGAGTAAGGGACATCTAAATATTGATTTTCTGTAATATCTCGATCGTAACCGAAAATTAACATGTTTATTTTCGGTTACGATCGAGAATTTACATATTTTTATAACATGATTACTCGACAGATTGAATCAGAGTTACGGAATAGAGTCCACAAGGGCAAGCTTTTGGTGATTGTTGGACCTCGACAAGTAGGAAAAACTACGCTAATGAAACAGGTCTTAGATTTCCCTAATGATACCGTGCTTTGGCTCAACTGCGATAATCCGGATGATCGGTTGAGTCTTCAGGACGCGACGGTTTCTTCCCTTCAGGCATTAATAGGATTATATAAATTAGTAGTCATTGACGAGGCGCAACGAGTGCCAAACATTGGCCTTACACTTAAGATTTTGGCAGACGAATTTCCTGAAGTTCAGGTCATAGCCTCGGGTTCGTCAGCTTTGGAACTTGCCAACTCGATTAAAGAGCCGCTTACTGGCCGGAAGCGAGAATTTCAGCTTTACCCGATTTCTACCGAAGAACTTTGTATACACACCTCTCCTCGTGACGAACAGCGACTCTTGGAGCAACGACTGATTTTTGGATTTTATCCAGAAGTGATCAATCACCCTACTGATGCTCAAGAAGCACTGCAGGAAATTAGTAGTAGCTATTTATATAAAGATATTTTGAGTTTAGCGGAGGTTCGTAAACCTGCCATCTTACAGAAATTGTTGCTTGCCTTGGCACTTCAGGTAGGTTCAGAAGTTACTTTCAACGACTTAGGAAACACCGTAGGAATCGATAAAGAAACCGCTGAGAAATATTTGGATTTATTGGAAAAGGCATTTGTGATTTTCCGGCTGAATTCATTTAGCCGAAATATGCGACGTGAGATTAAGAAATGTAGGAAGATCTATTTTTGGGATAATGGAGTTCGGAATGCGATCATCAACAACTTTAATTCACTGGATCTGCGGACAGACAAAGGAGCGCTTTGGGAGAATTTTCTGATCAGTGAGCGGATGAAGTATCTAAGCTATCATCGCATTCATTCCAACATCTACTTTTGGCGGACGACTACAGGGAAGGAAATTGATTGGCTGGAGGAGCGCGAAGGAAAACTCTTTGCTTTTGAAGCCAAGTGGAACCCAGAGCGAAGGGCTAAACTTCCCTTGGGTTTTGAGGAAGCTTATCCCAACACCGAGTTT
>JBBQDY010000309.1:0-4293 GCA_038320155.1 Cytophagales bacterium | reverse complement strand
GCGTAATCATTCAAGAAGTCTTTGGTGACATCGGCAAATAAATCTGTCGAATAGCCTTTTTTCACGGGTTCGGAAAGCTTCCCGTCAGCTTGGAGATCACGAACCGCAATACTGAAATGATCCGCCATTCCTCCGAGGAATACATTTTTTCCTTTTTGAAAACTTGCTTCAAACATTTCTTTTTCATTATGCCATTTGCCGGTTCCAAAGGTTTCATAGCCTTGCTTTCCAAAATACAAGGGCATAGTTTCCTGACCTTCCAATTTATCCAAGACACGAAAAAGGCTTTTCCCAGAAAGCATCATTGCCCGACTTGCCGCGCAGATCGCTCCGTGATTTCCACCCATGACATAGGCGTTGGTAAACCGAGTTCCGGATCTCGCCATTTCATCAATGTTTGGAGTGTTCAAAACAGTATTTCCGGCGATTCCCAAAGCATCTGCCCGTTGGTCATCTGCAAAGAGGAAGAGAATATTGGGTTTTTGTGCTTGAGCAAATACCTCTGAAACGGAAAAGAAAAGAAAGATAATGCCGATTAGATTTTTGACTTTTAACATGGGTTCATGGATTATTTTTCGAACTCCACGATGTATTCACTCATGTATTTACCCAAATCGGAATACTTGAAAAAGAGTCGAGCCTTTTTTCCCAGTTTGAGGCTGGTGGATTTGGCAGCGATATCTTCAGGCGTATTCAGAGGTTGAAGGGATGGATACCAAAGCACATGTCCTGGCTTTTCGACTAATAGTTTTGGCTTTGTCCAAGCTTGGGAGTTCGCTCCTTCTCCGAGGTCTTTGTTGGGATTGAAAGAAATATACAATTCATCTCCTATCCAAGATTGGCCTTCTACTTTTCCCATCAGCATGACCCAGCATTCGAGGTAGGTATTCCAGCTTACCGATGGTCCCCAATGAAATCCTCCGGTAGGAGAGGAAGCTGGCCCGCCGCCCGAATCCTTGGAGATTTGAAGGGAAGTAACCGGCTGCCCAATTCCGTCCCATGCCGCTTTAAAACCCGTCCCATCCCAGCGCATGGCCTTGCCTTGAGGATCATCCAGATCGGAAATTTTGATCCGGGCGATGCTGATGCATTGGCCATTGGCTTCGGTATCTGGGTCGTAGTTATCTGCAGCATATACTCCGGGATAGCCATATTCTCCATAAAATAGGTAGAGATATTCTCCGACGGCGACTGCGGAAGGATCACCCACACCGCCTGCGAAAGTTTTGGAGGTGTTGTGCGGCTTCAAGATCATCCGTGGATTTTTATCTTCCAGGAATAGCCCTTTGTTTTCCCAATTCCAACCCCCATCGGTTGATTTCATGACGCCAATTCGGGGCACTGCAGCAGGAGTGATGCGGTCGGTCAGACCAAGCGGCCAATCTTTATCTAGGTAGCCTTCGCCTGTTTTTGGATCATAAGGAAGAGTTTCAGGGTAGTTTTCGTTATGATATATGGCAAATAGGGTGCGGCCACTTGGATCTTTTTCATCCTGATAGACGGTCTCAAACCAGACTGCTCCATGCAAACCGGGCTGGCCAGTAGGGGCGTTTTTGGGAAGAGTTGGAGCTATGTATTGGTCGGCGGACCTGCTGAATACCTCATCGGCATTACTACCAGATGCAAATTTCAACTCATTGGAAAATCCCCAGACTGGGTCTTCACCGTATTTCCCCGGGAAAATCCGAAGCGTATCTCCTACCCATACCTCAGCCATATTGCAGTCTACAAAATTATTGAAGTGAAAAGTATCCGTGGAAATGAGTTGATATTTCGGTATTACAAAATTCAGAGAATCGACCGAGCTGATTGATTCGGAGGATTTGGACTGACAGGAAAAGAGAACACTTCCAGCAAAAAGCGTGATTGAGTAGCGGTAATTGGAGTTCTTCATAGCCAAAGGGGTTTCTTTTCTACTAGATAATTCATTTCAATTCACTTTGCAAGTGTTGGGAAATTCATAACTCACATTTTTTCAGTCGCTAAGAATCCTCTTTTTCAAAAAAAAAGGCGGTTGTGAAAATATGTTTATTCTTAATTAGATTTTTTCTAAATAGAGCTTGTTTAGAATCATTCTATCTGCTAGGTTTGCATCATTATTTGAAAGCAGTCTTAATAAAAACTTATAAGAATGAGAGTACTTTACACTACCCTATTTATTTATTTCTTGTCTCTGAGTTTGGCATTTTCCCAGCGAAATGCAGTTCAAGGAAAGATTCTTGATCAAGAGCAAAAGCCTGTTGCAGGAGTTTCAGTCATCGTGGAAGGAACCGTGAGAGGAGTGCAATCCGATCAAAACGGAGGCTTTCTAATCAAAGATTTACCAGTTGGATCCTATGCATTAAAGACAAGCATGATTGGGTTCAAAGCTCAAACTTTGTCTTTTTCGATTGGTAAGGACGAGGTAAAAAACCTTGATTTTGCATTGGTGGATGATGACATATGGTTGGAATCGTTCGAATTGATGGCTAGCCGCGGAATGAATGGCCAAGGTCGCCTTCCTGAAGTAGAAGATTTCCGAATCAATGCTGGTCGAAAAAATGAAGTCATTCGCTTAGGTGAGATTGACGCCAACTTAGCGATGAATAATAGCCGACAGATTTTTGGACGGACTCCGGGGATTACCATTTGGGAAAATGATGGTTCAGGAATCCAACTTGGCGTAGCTTCCAGAGGATTGAGCCCAAATCGTTCATGGGAATTCAACGTCCGAATGAATGGCTACGATATTACTCCTGATCCAATGGGCTACCCAGAGGCATATTTCACACCTCCAATGGAAGTGGTGGAAAATATCGAAATCATTCGTGGAGCTTCCTCTTTACAATATGGGCCACAGTTTGGCGGATTATTGAATTTCGTTTTGCGCAAGCCAGATCCATCCACCCGATTCACGGCAGAGACAATCAATACGGTAGGGAGCAATGGACTTTTTAGCACCTTCAACTATATCGGAGGAACCCAAGGGAAGTGGGACTACACTGCCTATTATCAAAAAAGAAGAGGAAACGGATGGCGTGATAATGGATTCTTCAATACAGATCACGCACATTTGGAAGTGAATTACGCAGTGAGCAATCGACTGAAAATCGGAACTGAAATGACTTATATGACTACTGAAAGTCAGCAGCCAGGAGGTCTTACGGATGTACAGTTTGCAGCCGACCCAAGTCAAAGCAGCCGATCCAGAAACTGGTTCAGCACCCCATGGTTTATTCCTTCGCTCAATGCGGACTACATCGTCAGCCCAAAGACTAAGTTAAATCTGAAAGCCTTTGGAAGTATCGCTGAGCGAAATAGTGTTGGTTTCACAAAGGCGATCACTCAAGAAGATGATTTGGGAAATCGTCAAGTAGATCGGGATTTGTACCATACTTTTGGTGCAGAATTGAGGCTAAGCACTGCTTATCTACTTTTTGGAAAAGAACATAATCTAGTGTCCGGATACCGATATTTCAAAGGAAATATAGACCGAAATCAACAAGGTGTAGGAAATGCAGGTACTGATATGAACTTTGATTTGGTCGAAGCTAGCTATCCCCGGGATTTGGATTTTGATAATGTGAATCATGCTGTATTCGTAGAAAACATGTTCAATGTGACGGATAAACTTTTACTCACTGCAGGCCTTCGATTGGAGAATATTTCTTCCAATATGAAAGGGATCCTAAATACGGTAAAGGGGGTTCCTCAACTTTTGACTCCTCAGCAACGAACGCGAACTTTTGCTTTACTAGGTTTTGGTGGAGAATATCACCTAACCAAAACGACTGAATTATATACCAACTTTTCCCAGGCTTATCGACCGGTTTTAATTTCGGATTTGACTCCTCCAGCTACTACTGATGTGATCGATCCGAACCTAAAGGATGCCAGAGGCTATAATTTTGATCTGGGATACCGTGGAAACATAGGTGATTTCTTGAACTTCGATGCGAGTTTTTTCTACCTAAACTATGCAGACCGAATTGGAACAATCACGCAATCTGCTGCTGATGGAACTCGTTTTCAGTTCCGTACCAATCTTGGAACTTCGGTGAGTCAAGGAGTAGAAGCCTTTGTAGAATTTGATCCAATCACAGCTTTCGTAGGCAATTCATCGATTGGTTATATCCATCTCTTCGCCTCGCTAGCTTTTGTCAATGCGGAGTATCAGGATTTTGAGCGAACAAGTATCACTAATGGTGAGATTGTAGTAAGCAATCTTGCTGGAAACCGTGTAGAAAATGCGCCTCGAAAGATCAACCGTTATGGTGCGACGTATCGCTTCAAAGATTTCTCCATGACTTGGCA
>JBBQDY010000308.1:0-4299 GCA_038320155.1 Cytophagales bacterium | reverse complement strand
GCAACATGTCCGATTTTGGTATCTCCAAACTCATCGTATTGGAAGTAGATTCCCTGTCCATTGCCTTCCCATTGGAGATTTCCTGCATCCCGATCCAGATCAGCTGACAGATTTTTTATACCACTTCCATCCAAATTCATCACGTACAGATTGGTGACTTGGTAGCCTTGGAACGTATCGTCATTACCGGTAAAAGCGATCTTTTTTCCATCAGGAGAAAGTGATGGCTCGGAGTCGGGACCGAAGCGTGCAGTCAGCGCTTTGATTTCTCCACTGCTTAAATTGAAGGTATAGATTTCTGAATTTGCTGGCTCTAACTCATGGTTTTCATGCAGATTGGCTGAGAAAATCAGGCTTTGTCCGTCTTCGGCCCAAATTGGACTTCCATGATTATTCGTAGTGAAAGTCCGCTGTCTTGGCGTGCCGCCATCAATTCCCAGCGTAAAAATTTGTGATTTTCCAGGCTTCAAATATCCCGCTCCGTCACCTCTGTAATTCATTTCATCGATGTAAATCGGCGGAGCATTCCATTCTGCACCTTCCGGTTTGGCCGGAATGCTCAGCATGGATTTTTTGGTTTCGGCGACAAATTGGGTAAAAGCTAACTGACTGTCATCCGGACTCCAGGCCACGGCACCGGGAGGAGTGGAGGAATTGGTCAGAGCGACAGTTTCCCGGGTATCGGGATATAGGAGATAAAGCTTCACTTTTTCGTCATCCTGATTGGAGAGGAAAGCCAGCTTCTTGCCGTCATTTGACCAGCGGGGTGCGTAGTCGCGTTGGTTCCCCTGAGTGAGTTGTCGGATGCGGGTGCCGTCCACATTGCTGATCCAGAGATTTGAATAATCCCGATCGGTCATGATGTCTTTGAAATTGCGGACAAATATGATCTGCGAACCATCCGGAGAAATCTGCGGATCGGTGACATACTCCATGTTGAAGAGATCAGTCAGTTCGAGGTTTGTTTTTTGTTGAGCTTCGAGAGTCGCCAGGTTGAAGACCATCAAGGCCATCAGAACTGTTAGGTTTTTTTTCATTCGTGATAAAGTTTGAAGATTTAATGTTTATGATCCAATCGGTGCTTTTTCAAAATATCCTCACCAAAATCATTTCCATTTTCTCTCCAGATTGAGTGGATGTGATTGGCATTGTCCAAGAATCCTACATTGTCGTATTCGATCAGGAAGTCAGGACTGTGAATGATGTAATAGTGCGCTTTCATGGGTTCATAGCTGCCTATCCACGCAAAATACACTTCTTCGATTCCCCTGACATGGAGTTTTTCGAGATGTTCGTCAGCTTTTTCATGATCAAGATTGCCGAAGTATTCTTCGATGAGGTAGTGGAGGATTTTCTTTTGACCTTCATTGAGATCAACTCCCTTGATTCCTTGAAATTCCTCCAGCCATTGAGGACGATCTGGACTCGTAATGATGTCTCCCGGTACTTTTCCTTCGAGGGTGGCTTTGGTTTTTTGGTTTTCATCCAGTGCATTGATTAACCAAAAACCGTAATCTTCCTCCTTGCTCAAAGGCCTCAAACCTGCATATTGAGTTGCTTCCACGACGGCCGGATCTGATCCAAAAAACAGCGGAGTCATTGAAAACTCATCTCCAGAGACGGTTAGGTTGATAGAAATGTGGTGGCCTTCAAACTTCAATCCCCAGATATCTTCAGTTTCAGGATTTCCTGCAATTGCCAAATAGTAATTTCCATAGTCCCAATTCAGTTTCCGGATAAATTCCATGGTTTTCTCATTGACTTTGCCCTGCTGAAACTGGATTTCAAATAGCTCATGCAAAATATCGTCGACCTGCATAATTGCAAAGGTTTTCAAATAGCCCTGGGAGCTAAAAATCGAACTCAGGACTTTATGAAAGGCGATTTTACTCTGCTCAGAAAGATCTCCATAGCGAAGTCCTTTCCTAGGCGCAACTCCCAGAGGAAGGTTGGTCCACTTGGTGCGGAGGCTGTCATCCATTGCAAAGAGGACGGTGCTTTTTTCATCTGCAGATAGGGATTCCAGAAAGCCTGTTGTGAATTTGACCAAGTCGGTTTTGGATTGGGCAAATAGACTTGTTGAAAACAACAAAGTGATAGCGAGGAAGCATAAGGTGTTTTTCATTAAATCAGGTTATTAAGTATTTTTGAGTTTCTTTCAATTTTATGGATTTGGAAATGGACTCCCCTTAAATCTAATTGGAGAAAAGAACTTTCAAATAGTCACTTTCCGAAGGTGGACCAGCCGTGATCTGTAAATAAGGATCTCCTGTAAGGGTCATGACCACGGAGGCAAATGTGAAACCTTTTCCATTGCCACCATTGACCCTGCAAACAGGATTGTTAACATCATCTTTTGAGCGTAGTGCGTCTTTGATGCTTCCATCTGAGATGGTATCGTTTTCGGCAATTCTTTTGCTCAAAGAGGCCAATCGGATGTAACTGTTTGAATTGACGGGCAATTCTGCCTTATTTAATTTTGGGTTGAATTCGGCAAACCAAGCCTTTACATCATCATTGACAATCGGGTGGTTGGTATGGTAAACTGTCTGGTTTTTATTTCCCGGATCAAATCCGACCACCTTATTGGCAGATGCTTCAAAATTGAAAACTTCACCCCTGACACCCAGAATGTAATTCTGTCCCGAGGCATGATTTACTGATGTAATAAACTTAATGATTTCATCCTTATCCGTGGAAGCGAGTACTTTTCTGACTACAAAGGCAACCGGCAAGCCTGAATTGGAGGCATTGAGCTGCATGATGGTGTTCATGATAAGACCTACACCAGTGCTATTCATGCCGTTCAGAGCAATCAAACCTGGATGGGAAAGCACCAATTGCTCGGGAGTATTTCCACTGGCTTCAATTCTGAAAAGCGTCTGATAACCATCTGTGTAGGTTTCAATATCCATGTTTTGGGCAATATAGGATACATTTCCGTTTACAGAAGGAACACCGATATTGCTGCAATGATGGTTTTCAGGATTGTTGAGATAGACCCAAAACTCATCCAGCATATTTAATGTCATGATCACATCAAAATCCTGTTCGGAACCTTCAGCTATTCCCCTGACTTCTTCATACAATTCAGGCGTCCATTTTTTGATACTGCCTTCAAAATCGGCATATGCCAAAAACTCCCCAAGTACTTCCTCAGCATCTCTTTCCAATTGGGCTTTCATATTTTCTTTCCATTTTTCTACGATTTCACCGATTTCCTTTTTGAAGATCTGCCCATGCTGCAATCCCAGTTCATAACCCGAACCTGAAAGAGTGACCTGTCTAAGTTCTCGCTCGATTACATCATTTTCAGACTGACTTACAGTGTTTTCACTCTCCTTTTCTGAAGGTGAGCCACATGCCAATACTATTATCAAGGAAAAAAGGGGGACTATTTTAGCGCTCATTTTCATAATTCTAATCTGTTATTATTTTTAATATGCCTTTATAAATCAGCCCTGCTTGATGTAAACCTCTATTCCATTCCCCAAATCAACATAATTAAAAGAACGGGTAAGTTTAATTGCCCCTGATGGGCTGATTTCAAATTCAAGCTTTTCAAAACTTCCTTCGGGATTGCTGGGATAGACAAAAAGGTTGTTTCCCGAATATTCGAAACCCTCCCCAAATACTTCATTTTTTACCCAAAGGGAATTTCGGTTATTGAAAAGGGTAATGGTTTTTTTGGGATCATTTTCATGGAGATAAGTACCCGTCAGCTTGTCAATAGAAGCAGTCTCTATGGCCAAAGACCTAGCCATTCCCACGTTGAAAACAACTTTACTCACTCCACTGGGATTGTCTTGGACTTCCAGATAACGGTCTTTGGCAGCCTTGGCCCAAGGGTCATTTGGGATGTTTTTATCCCCTGTAAAATACAGTTGGGTCACCAAGGATTGGTAGCCATCCGCAGTGACCATCATATGAAAATGCGCCGGTCGAATTAATCCTCCACCTGCATCGTAGGGAATAGGCAAGATGGTCTGAAACGCATAATTCCCTTCACTATCGGTCATGACCGTCCCTCGATAGCGGAAGTCAGAAGTAGAATTGTCATAGACCCCTTCTGCGTCGCAGTGCCAAAGTTCAACTTTTGCATTTTTATATGGCGTGGTACAATCCTGGTGAAGGATTTTACCAGAGAGTTCTACTTTTTTTCCATTCTCTCCGGGAATATGAAAGCTGGATCTCATTGGGCTTCCAGGTCTATAAAAAGGCCCCAAAATATCTGAAGTAGTGGCACAATCGCCCACGTATTTCTTACCATCAAATCGGATAAATCCGAAGGTACTCATC
>JBBQDY010000307.1:0-4302 GCA_038320155.1 Cytophagales bacterium | reverse complement strand
CGAATATCCTGGTGATGGAGCATGGCTATCATGGAAATACTCAGATCTCCATTGATATCAGTGACTACAAATTCAATAATAAAAAGGGGTTTGGGCAGAAGAGTAATATTCTCAAGGCACCAATTCCTGATACTTATTTGGGGAAATATAAGCTCAATGATGGATACGCTGGAAAGCTGTTTGCTCAAGATGCGATGCAGGTTATTCATGATTCTGGAAAAACTGTAGGAGCATTCATCGCCGAACCAATTGTGGGTTGCGGTGGGCAAGTTCCCTTAGCAGAAGGCTATTTGCAAAGCCTTTACCCAGCTATCCGAGCTCAGGGCGGAATCTGCATCAGTGACGAGGTGCAAACAGGATTTGGGCGGGTTGGTGATTATTTCTGGGGATACGAGGCACAGGGAGTCATTCCTGACATGGTTGTTTTGGGAAAACCTATGGGAAATGGTCATCCAATGGGGGCTGTAGTCTGTACCGAAGCCATTGCCGATTCTTTTAGCAAGGGGGTGGAATTTTTCAGTTCATTTGGGGGCAACCCAGTCTCGTGTGCGGTTGGAATTTCAGTATTAGAAGTGATCGAAGAAGAAAAGCTTCAAGAAAATGCACGCATTGTTGGAAATCATTATGCGTCACTTTTTAGGGAATTGCAAAAGGAATTCGCAGTCATAGGAGATGTCCGAGGCTCTGGATTATTTCTTGGAGTGGAAATCGTGAAAGCGGGAACGCCGGACCATGACACTGTATTGGCTGCTTTGATCAAAAACGAAATGCGAAATCGAAATATACTGATCAGCACCGACGGTCCTTACGACAATGTGCTAAAGACCAAACCACCTTTGTGTTTCACAAAAGAAAATGCGGATCAAGTAGTCGAATGCATGCGGGAAATCTTGAAAGAGAAGTTTTAAAAAAATTGGTTGATCGAAATTCCAGTTAGCATAGGTAAAAATATGATGGGGCTAATCAATTTATTGGCAGTTAGACTGACTGATGAACGAATTCGTATCTATAACGCTGGAAAAATCAAGTCAAAAACAATCTTCCATTAACGGACATTTCAATCTATTAATTGTTTCCTTTAAAGAAGCCTTATAAATTTCAATATCCTCTTTGGGAAATAAAAATGAAAACTACTAATTTATTATTTTCAACCCTAATTATAGGCGCGTTGATGATGGTTTCGGCATGTAATCAAAATGATAGAGTTAATCCAATTCTTAGTGAAATCCCTCCCCTGCCCGATGAAATCGTTGGACCTTATCGTATTGAAGGTTCAAATATTTTAAAAGAAGATATAGCTGTTTTTTATAAGGGCGTGAATACCCTGCAAACGTATGGCTTGGTTAATCCACTACCAATGAATAATTGGAATATAAAAATTGCACGAGAATTCGTCGGTAATTTACGAGAACAACCAATTACGGGTGATGCTATTCAAGCGAGTGATGGGGTTTGGTACCATCCTCTTCAGAAAATTGTTGACCAAAATCGAGCAAATAATATAATCACAATTCTCTGTCCCTTTGGGTGGGTAAACAAAACCCAAATGCGAACCTTACTTACAGGTCTTAACCCGTCATCCCAAAATTTTTATCAGGAGTATAAAATAAAAATGAGAAGTATTGCCGATCATTTTAAGAACCAGCCGGATGTTTGGATTGAAGTGTGGAATGAGCCTTATAATTGGAATAATGAAAATGGATATAGCCATGAATTGTGGTTGAGAGACATGAAAGATATGGTGGATAACCTACGAAGGGTGAAAGGATTTCAGAATATAATTATAGTTCCAGGAAATGAACAAGGTCAGTCGGAAGATGCAATACTTGTAAAAGGAAATGAATTACTTAAGGGGAGGTATAATCTCTTATTCGATTTGCATGTTTATGAGAAATGGCTTCTTAATACAACCGAAGTTCAATTAGTTTCAAGAATTGAAAACTTAAAAAATAAGAACTTAGCATTTTTATTCGGTGAAATAGGTGTTCAAAATGCTGGTCAAGTTATGCCGGTTCGTCACTTTCTAAAAGCTGCAAGAATTACCAATATCTCTGTTCTAGCTTGGCTCTGGAATCAAAATAGCCAAGATAACAACGCTTTATTAACTGATGATGGACAGCCTAATAGTACTACAACCAATAATTTATGGGGGACGGAATACAAAAATTTTCTAAGTGATTAATCACTAGCAAATTAATTTATACTTATTGAAAGTAGCATTAGATTGTGATCGCAACGAGTATTTTTTTTAAACCTAGATTATATATCGGAGTTCGTAGATAGATCCAAAATTTCCTGAAAATCAGTCAATTAAAGATCGATTTGTCGCGATTCTGCTATCCCTGCGGGACTAAAAGTGAAGTGAATCAAGTTCATAAAACTTCCCGCAAAAAAACATCTTTGTACAAGTGAAAAATGTTCACGCATTAAGTTTTTATCCTCGTCTCCCGTTCGGTATCATGAGGCAGACTTATTCCTTAAACAACCACATATTACAAAAGAGGAAATATTTTTCATTTGATTTAACTAAATAGTATTAACTTATTCTAATCCAGATTTATTCCATTTGGGATCAGCGGTTCGTCTTCAACCAAACAAAAGTGGGATATTAGAATTGAAAACCTTCCCACCCAAAATGAAACACATTCAAAAGATAATTTCCGCAATTCTCATTGGCTTTTCCTTTTCTTGCTCCCAATCCAACCCAATAGTTGGTACATCAGAAATCACCAAATGGCCTGAAGGAAAAACCGGAGCTATTTCTGTCACCTTCGATGATGGAATTATCAATCAATTCACGATTGCCAAACCAATCATGGACAGCTTGGGGCTTCCTGCAACTTTTTACATCATCACTGGAAAAGTGGAAGGATCAGGAAAAGGGAAGTTTATAGGAAGAAGTCCCAGCGATATAATCAGTGAAACTGCATCCACAAAAACTGCTTTCAGTAATTTCTTTGAAAGGGCCTCCCTCATCGCTTTTACTGGAACTACTGAAGCAGAAGACTATCATGCAAGAGTCGGATCGCTATTTGAATCTGGGAAAATCAAGGAAGCGTATGCCTTACTGGATGAAGGATTTGAAAAAGTCAGGTCAGGGAAAATGGTCAATACTGGAGAAGTCGTTTTCCACAATAATGTAGCAGACACGACTTCTTGGGAGCAATATAAATTCTATGCTTCTCAAGGCCATGAGATCGCATCCCATACCGTCACTCATCCAAAACTTGCGGTGTTAGATGAAGTCAACATGCTTTATGAATTGGAACAAAGTAAGGCTGATCTTTCGAAATTCATCGGTGAAGAATCGATCTTTTCGGCAGAAGGACCTTATGGAACAGAAAATGAACGGGTCATGGAATACGCTCACAAAATTTATCCTTCACTCAGAAATCGAATGCCAGAAACTTGGCTGGAAGAGATCAATCGTGGAAGTCAAGCTGAACCGGGTGCCTCGACAAAAGAGTATGTTCAATGGCAGCGAGGCCTTCTTACCCGTCATTCCTTCGAGGACATGAAAGCATGGATTGACACGACCATGAACCACGATAATATCTGGCTGGTATTGGTGATTCACGGAGTTGAAAACTTAGGTTGGGAAGCCAAAACGAGAGCGGAGTTGAAGGACTATTTCTCCTTTATGAAAACTACTGAAAACGAGCTTTGGATTGAGACTTTCCGAGATGTTACCAAGTATGTTCAGGCTCGTCAGAATACAATTGTTGAAAGCGATCTTGAGAATGGTAAAATCACTATTTCCCTAGCTTCGGAGCTTGATCCAAAAATTTATACCGTTCCCTTGACCATCAAAACTTACATCCCTGATGATTGGGCACAAGTCAAAGGCAGTGATCAAAAAACGCTAGCCATTCGGGAAGATGCAAATGGGAAATATGTTCTAATTCCATTGTCCCTAACTGAATCGCAAACTTATATCACAAACTAAAACTGACAAGTTAAATATTCGTTGACTCCTCTATGAGAAAAAGATTTCAACTTCTTTTATTGCTCATTTTATTTCCATTGAGTATTAGTGCTCAAAGTGATAAAGGCTCGAGAGATCAGAAAAAGCTTGAAGGAATGTTTTATTTGAGCCATCCGAAACTTGTATTAATAGATATACATAACTCTTATACATTTTCTAAGGACGGAACTTTTACTTCAGAAACGAGGGGCGATCTTGGCCCTATAGATTACGGCAATGGTATATACCAACTCTCAAATGAAAAGTTAATTCTATCCTACTCCGAAAAAAACCCCATCAGAAGTAAAGTCTTAATCGAGTCTGAAGCGGACAGTCTA
>JBBQDY010000306.1:0-4303 GCA_038320155.1 Cytophagales bacterium | reverse complement strand
AAATTCTACTTGGTCAATTATACCTTGACCAAGCCGAGCCAGAAAAAGCCAAAAAAATCATTCGAAACGGCCTTCAAGGACTGGAAAACACCGAAGGAAGCTACCAACACTATGAGGCAGATGGCTGGTTTGCTTTAGCTAAAATTGAAGATCGGTATGGAAATCAGGAACTTGCTGAGAGCCATTATCGCAAGGCGCATGGGTTATTCAAAGCGGTGCTTGGAGACGAATTGGACCTTGTTTATCTGGGGTTTCTCAAAGAATTTGCGACGTTTTTGGCTGAAAATAAAAAGGAAAAGGAAGCGATTCGCATCGCGGAGGAATCTTATACTTACGTGAAACACAACTCAGGCAAAAGTAGCCTGATCGCTTTTGAGCAGGAATTGAATATCGGGGAAGTGTATTTGACCGCAGGCAATTTCGATCAAGCGAGCAGGTGGAGTCAGGTCGCTTTGAATACGCTCGAAAAGCAGTTTAACAGCACCTCGACATTCTTAGATTCCTTACAAAATGAAAGGTATAAGCCTCAGGCGATTTGGTTGCGAACAAAATCCAGATTTTTAGCTACAGCTAACCCCTCGGTACCAGTCCACGAAGATGCGAAAACCTACACGGTGACTACTTTTGGATTCAAGGGAGCTTTCAGGAATCCCAACGAAAACAGAAAGGTATCTTGGGCGAATGGAGGATATCCACCGAGTGTATATGGATGGCCGCTTGGTGACAAAAGATATTATATTTATGAAAATAGCTATTATTATACCTTAGGGGCTACTTGGTGCAGTGGAGCTTGTCCAGATGCAATACCTGGATGGATAGCAGGCTCTCTCGCTTATGGTGGGCAGGCCAATGTTGTCATTACATTGAAATAGTTGTTCAAGATCTAAGTGCAAACTTTTACATAGCATCGGGTACGGACTCGGTGCTATTTTGTATTTTAAGGCTATGGAAGAATTAGAGTTTTTGTCCACGGACTGGCCTACTGTGAAGCATTGGCTAATTATTGGCGGTTTGTCACTAGCCATTTTTTTGTTTTTTCTCTTTTTGGCCAAAAAATCTAGGACAGTATTAAGCAGAAGGCTCGTAAAGCGAATGGACGACGATCTGCTGGCTAATTTTATTGCTGGCATCTTTAAATCTATCGTGATTTTGATTGGTTTGTTGGTTGTATTCCGGATTATCGGATTGACTGGAGTGATCTCCGGAATGCTAGCAGGTGCAGGAATCTCAGCATTTATTATAGGATTTGCTTTAAAAGATATCGGAGAAAACTTCCTCGCCGGAATTCTCTTAGCCTTCAAAAGACCCTTTAGAGTCGGTGATTTGGTGGATATTGGAGGGATCAGAGGAACGGTTTTGATCCTTAATCTTCGGGACACTCAAATAAAAACACCAGATGGGAAGGATGTTTTTATCCCTAATGCCAATATCATTAAGAACCCCTTGGTGAATTTTACCATCGATGGTTTTCTTCGCTATGATTTTATTGTAGGCTTGGACTATGGATCTGATTATAGGGGAGCACTCAATATTATCATGGAGGTAATAGCTGAAGTAGAAGGCGTACTTACCGATACAAAAAAGCCGAACGCTTGGGTTTTAGAACTTTCAGAAAGCACGCTAAATATCCAGGTTGCATTTTGGGTGAATACCTTTGATCGAAAAGTTAGCGATTTGGAAGTGAGGACTAATGCTATCATTTCAGTATTAACTGCATTAGAAAAGGCCGGATTTAATATGCCGGCCCAAGTTCTAGAAATCAAAAACTTTCAAAATAAGGAGTTTAAAACCTCTTGATTTATTTGTCGAGGATTCCTTTTAGATCTGCGGGAGAATAATTCACAGACTTCAATGTTTTACGGTCGCCTTCTCGGAAAACCAAAAACAGATCACCCTCTTTTTCATAAAAACAAGGAGTACCTTTTGCTTCATAGTATGTCACAGTTGCTTTTGCTTCATCTTCCGTCTTGCAGGCTTTGCTCATGTTTGAGCGCTGGACTTCATCAAAAAGTGATTTAAATTTTTCACCTAATCCAAACTCAAGAATTGCTCCTGAAAGCACATATTGAAGATCACAAAGTGCATCGGCGATTTCGACCAAATCATTATTATCAATCGCTTCTTCCAATTCTTTTAATTCCTCTGCGAGAAGGGAAACGCGAAGATCGCATCTCGTCTGGGACGGGATAGTTGGTATGGGTAATACAGGGTGCTTAAATGTCTCGTGAAATAATGCGACTAAAGTAAGTGATTTTGGATCTTGCATAAGTTGTATTTTGAATAATTGAAATAAATGAAAAAGACCGGGAAAACCGGCCTTTCTTAGGGTCAATATTTTTAAAATTATACAGAAGCCGTTGCAAATCGCTGAGCTACAGTGTTCCAGTCAACCACATTCCAAAAAGCAGAAACGTAGTCCGGACGCTTGTTTTGGTATTTTAAGTAATAGGCATGCTCCCAAACGTCTAATCCCAGAAGCGGAACTCCCTTGAAATCGGAAATATCCATCAATGGATTATCCTGGTTTGCGGTGGAGCCTACTTTCAGTTTTTTATCATTGTCTATTACTAGCCAAGCCCAGCCAGAACCAAAACGAGCTTTTGCAGCAGTTTCAAACTCCGCTACAAAAGCATCGTAGCTTCCAAAGGAGGAATCAATAGCGGCCGCTAGATCCCCTTCTGGTTTTCCTCCGCCTGTTGGGCTCATCACGTTCCAAAACAATTCGTGGTTGTAATGACCACCACCGTTGTTTCGCATTTTGGTAGAATAGCTTGATATTTTACGCAATACATCTTCCAAAGACTTGTTCGTATCAACATTTTCCTCCCCTATGGCATCGTTTAGATTCTTGGCATATCCTGCAGCATGCTTAGTGTAATGGATTTCCATGGTCATAGCGTCAATATGGGGTTCGAGTGCATTAAAATCATAAGCCAATGGAGTCTGAGTAAAGCCCGTGTTAAACACAGCTTTTTCTTTACCAAGAGCATTTCCTGCATAACCACTTAAAATACCAGTACCGGCCAATCCTAAAGCAATGCTTGTTTTTGAGCTATTAGCCAAAAATAATCTTCGGGAAATCAAATTTTCGAACGAATTCATTTATGAAAGAATTAAAAGGTTGAAGGTTTAAATAACAGTGAAAATTAACTTTAAATCCTTGGATTTGAAATTGAGAATCAGACAATAAGTCTGAATTTATGACAAGATGGTTAAGTTTGTAAACACAGATTGCCTTGGATAGGTTTTTGACTGTTTTGCAGACTCGCGATACTATGGAACTACTCTTTTATAAATATCAGGGAACGGGGAATGATTTTGTGATGATAGATGATCGAGAAAAGTTGATCGCAATCACAGATCTTGCTTTGATTTCTAGGCTATGCGACCGGAGATTCGGTATCGGAGCAGATGGTTTGATCTTGATTAGAAATCATCCTGATTATGATTTTGAGATGATTTATTTCAATGCAGATGGAAGCCAAAGTATGTGTGGCAATGGAGCCAGATGTGCAGTTGCTTTTGCAGATTCTCTGGAAATTATATCAGGTAAAACTCATTTTCTGGCAATTGACGGACCTCACGAGGCAGCGATTGAAAGTGGGCTGGTTCATCTGAAGATGGCGGACTCCGGCAAGGTCCAGAATAGCGGTGCTGACCATTTCCTCAACACAGGTTCGCCTCATCACATTCGATTTGTAGAAAACGCAACTACCTATCCTGTATTCGAAGAAGGGAAACGAATTCGATACGACGAGTCCTATTCACCTTCAGGCACCAATGTTAATTTTGTAGAAAAAATCTCAGAGGATCAGATCTTTGTGCGGACCTATGAGCGCGGCGTTGAAGATGAGACGCTTTCTTGTGGTACTGGGGTGACCGCCGCTGCATTGGCATTTGGAGGAAATCAACCAGCAGGAGATATCAAAATAAATACCCTTGGAGGAAAATTGTCCGTAAAATTTCAATCCAATCCTGATGGCTCTTTTAAAGAAATATGGCTTATCGGTCCTGCTGAGCAAGTATATCAGGGTAAAATTAATTTGTAAAAATAGCACAATCCAAAACCTGCGATACGAGCAGCTTGATTGAGAATTATAATAAAAAGGGCTTAATTTTAGCCCTCAGATTGAGAATTATTAATAACAACGATGTTAGATTTTATAGCAAAAGGACTTGCAAAAGTATTTGGTACCAAGTCCGATAGAGATATCAAGGAATTACTTCCACTAGTAAAGGACATTAACCTCGAGTTTGACGGGTTAAAAGGGCTAAGCGATGACCAACTTCGAGGGAAAACTCA